>JBDRLG010000153.1:0-10787 GCA_043813255.1 Candidatus Omnitrophota bacterium | reverse complement strand
TGATAATGGTTCTATATTCTTATCCGCGGACATCCGCGTTCCTCCGGGAAACAATAATAAACCTTCCCCTGACTTAACCCTTTTCATAGCCTCTTTAATCGCCGATAAATCAGCGCTTTTCTTTTTCACAGGAAAAGCGCCTACAGCAAAAAGAATCCTACTAAAAAACCATCCCTTGAATAATTCCTGTTTTGCCATATAACTCAACCTGCGGGGACAAAACACTCCAAATAACAACGGGTCTAAATTACTCAGATGATTACCGGCTAAAATAAATCCTCCTTGTTTAGGGATATTTTCTAACCCTATAACTTGTACTCTCAGCAAGAAGAACTTCGACAACAAAAACACGACAAATCTCGCGAAATAATAAAATGACATCTAACCTTTTAAAATTAGCTCTTTTCCCAACTCAAGCAATTTATTCGACCTTGATAAGCTTTTTGACTCAGCATATATCCTCATTATCGGTTCTGTTCCTGAACCACGGAACATCAACCAGCTGCCATCACTACAAATCAATTTTACTCCCTCATGGTCCTTTACCTCCACAACTTCTTTTCCAAGCAAATCTTTTAAATTCCTGAAGTTTTCTATATTTACATCTATCTTTTTCAACGCAACACTATCTTTAACATAATAATACCTGCCATATTTCTTTTCCATTTCTTCAAGAATCCTGGCAATCGGTTTTTTACGGTGATTCATCATCTCCAATAATAAAAGCCCTGCCAAAGACCCGTCCCTTTCAGGTATATAATTTTTAAAACCCACTCCGCCGGCTTCTTCTCCGCCGACTAAAATATCTTCATTCTGCATTAATTCCGAAATATATTTAAACCCAACAGGAGTCTCATAAAGTTTTAACCCTAAATCTTTAGTAATATTATCCAGCATATTAGTACCAACTATTGTCTTTACTACCCCGCCTGACATTTTACGGTCTTCAAATAAATGCAAGATTAATAAACCCAGCACTTTTTGAGGATTAATAAATTCCCCTGTCCCTGTAAAAGCAGCTATCCTATCCGCGTCGCCATCTAATACAAGGCATAAATCAAACTTACTATTCTTAAGAATTTTCTGAGTCTGCAATAAATTTTCAAGCACTGGTTCCGGCCTCAAACCACCGAAAGAAGGATTAACTTCCTGACGGGTAAACTCTAATTTAATACTAGCGCCTTTCAGGACTTCAGCAATAAGGCTGTCTCCGCTTCCGTGCATCGGGTCAACCAAAACCTTAAACTTGCTGTTTTTAATTTTAGAAAGCTCAATATATTTTTTCAAAAAACTCACATAATCTTTAGTAAAATCAGCTTTAGTAATCTTAGGCTGAGAATCCCCCCTACACCCCCCTTTTTCCGGCCTCTCAACAATCAAACGTTCAATTTCCTTAGTAATATCAACACCCGCCGCGCCGCCTGAAGCAGTTTTAATTTTAATACCATTATACGCGTAAGGATTATGGCTGGCAGTAATCATAACTCCAGCGTCAAGATTTCTCCGCTGGACAGCAAAACTCAAAGTCGGCGTCGGCACAGCCCTGTCAGAAAGAACAACTTCTATACCATTATTAACTAAAACATCAGAAACAGCCTGAGCGTACTCTTTAGAAAGAAAACGAGTATCATAACCAACAGCTATTTTTAGTTGGGAGTCGGGAGTTGGGAGTTGGGAGAGATAATAATCTGCGGTTGCCTGCGCGACCCGCCGGACATTTTCAAAAGTAAAATCATCACTAATTATACCCCTCCAACCATCTGTCCCGAATTTTATTTCGTTTTTACTGGCGCACATTTCAAACTCCTTATGGTTTGTTTATAATTATCAGATTTAAATATATACGATCCTGCCGCGACAACATTCGCTCCGGCGGCTATTACTTCTTTAGCTGTTTTTTCATTAATCCCTCCATCAACCGCTATATCACGATTAAATATAGCACGCAGCTTTTTAATCTTAGGCAATACCTCAGGCATAAACTCCTGCCCGCTAAAACCCGGATTAACCGACATAATCAATACGAAGTCCACAAGATCAAGCACAATCTTAATCCGCTCTAAGCGCGTCGCGGGATTCAAAGAAATTCCTACTTTTATATTCTTTTTCTGCAAATCCCGGGCTATCTGCCTGAAGCTGGCCGCGTTTATAGTCTCTATATGCATAGTAATCATGTCACTGCCCGCTTTCACAAAAGCATCAATAAACCTCCGCGGGCGTTCAATCATCAAATGCACATCCAAAGGCAGTTTTGTCGCTTTTTTCATACCATTAATAACAACCGGGCCAATGGTGATATTTGGGACAAAATGCCCATCCATCACATCAACATGCACCATATCAGCCCCGCCTGCCTTAATCTTTTTCAATTCTTTGCCTAATTCGCTAAAATCCGCTGATAAAATAGAAGGTGAAACTTTTATTTTCATATAAAATCCTTCAAAAAATTCCCCTTAAATTATCCTAATATTCCCCTTCCCCTTGAGACTGTGTCAAATAAGAGTGTCATTCCCGCGAAAGCGGGAATCTCCGACGATGATTTTTAGATCCCCGATTAAAACATTCGGGGATGACAAAATAGTCTCGCCGATGACAATTTCATTTGTCACAGTCTCCCTTTGTGTGGGGAGGGATCGGGAGGGGGTTATTTATATAATCTCCTCTTAACTATATAATTATATACGGCTTCCGGAACCAAATAGCGAAAAGATTTGCCATCTTTAGAAGCCTGCCTGATTTCAAATGCCGACACATCCACAGCCCTGATAGATATGGTTGAAATATAAGTAGGAATTCTATCCAGCGGGTAACCCGGACGGGTTGCTACCACAAACTTCACCTGTTTGAGTATCTCGGATAAATCCTTCCATTCATCTAAATATTTCAATAAATCAGACCCTGTAATAAAATAAAACTCATCCGCCGGATAAACTTTTTTAAATTCTCTTACCGTATCAATTGTATACGACGGGCCTTTTCTTTTTATCTCTATATCCGAAACTAAAAAATGTTTATTCCCGCTTATCGCGGCCTTAATCATCTTATACCTATTGCTGGCCGCGGCAATCTCTGAATTATTCTTATGCGGCGGCATAAAAGTCGGGACAAAAACAATTTTATCCAACTCAAGCTTTTCCCTGATTTCTTCAGCTAAAATAAGATGCCCGATATGTATAGGATTAAATGTCCCGCCTAATATCCCGATTTTCATATTTTTTTATTAGTGTTTAAATTAGTGTCATTCAGACTGTGTCACAATCTATATTTTAACGCGGTAGCCGCAACCTTTAGGTTGCGTTTCCGACGCTGGTAAAACGCTCCGCTTACGGAGCGGCTACCAAAAATGCAATTACGACACAGTCTGAATGACACACTATTTGCATTTTTAATTTTAAATTTATCCCCTTATCTGCCCATTACCAAATATAATATATTTATACGCCGTCAGCTCTTCTAATGCCATAGGCCCGCGCGCGTGCAATTTATCAGTAGAAATACCTATCTCAGCGCCCATGCCAAACTGATAACCGTCAGTAAAACGCGTAGAGGCATTAACATAAACACAAGCTGAATCCACCTGCTTCAAGAATTCCATACTATTAGCGTAGTTATTAGTAATAATACAGTCAGAATGATGCGAACCGTAATTATTTATATGCTCAATTGCCTCTTCCAAACTATTCACAACTTTAACAGAAACAATCAAATCCAAATACTCAGTATGAAAATCTTTTTCAGCTGCCCGTTTTACGCCTTTGACAATCTTTGCTGTTTTAGCACAACCTCTAATTTCAACCCCTGCTTTCTTAAATTTCTTAATCATCCCCGGCAAGAACCTGGCCGCGATATCTTCATTAACCAGCATAGTTTCCATGGCATTACATACTCCCGGCCTTTGCACTTTAGCATTAAAACAAACTTTCTCCGCCATATTTAAATCCGCCCACTCATCAACATACACATGGCAGATTCCTTTATAATGTTTTATCACCGGTATAGTAGAAACTCGGACAACTTTCTTTATTAACTCCTCGCCGCCTCTAGGAATAACCAAATCTATATATTCATGTAATTTTAATAAAACATCCACAGCTTTATGCTCTTTAATGCTGACTATGTTTATTATATTCTCATCTATGCCGTGTTTTTTTAGCACATCCCTTAATACCCTGAATATCGCTAAATTGGAATTTAAAGCCTCACTGCCGCCTCTTAATATAACGCTGTTTCCTGATTTAAAACATAAACCGATACAATCCGAAGTAACATTCGGCCTTGATTCATAAATAATCACGATAACCCCAATCGCTGTCCGCACCTTATGTATCCATAAGCCATTTGGCCTTCGCCAAGCCTTCATAACTTCACCGACAGGGTCTGAAAGTTTAGTTAATTCCAATAAAGAATCCGCCATACCTTTCAGCCTTTTTTTATCAATCGTAAGCCGGTCTATTAAAGCCTTTGACAACCGCTTTTTAACAGCAGAGCGCAAATCTTTTTTGTTTTCTTCAATAATAAAACTTTTTTTATCAAGCAAGGCAGCAGCCATATCTTTAAGCACTTTATCCTTAACCTCTGAAGAAAGCAACGGCATTTTCCTTGCCGCCACAGCCGCGGACTTAGCAACACTTATAAGTTCTTTTTTTAGCTCCATAATTTTATTTTTCTCATTAATAATTTGTCATTCCGTATTAATAATTTGTCATTCTGCGGCTCGCCTCGCGGCGAAGCCGAGGGCTTGACCGCAGAATCTATAAATATTTTAACCGTAATAATAAATCCGGTAACAGTTCAGCATTTAGAAGTACCTCGACGAAAGTGTCATTGCGAGCGCTTTTCGCGAAGCAATCTTTTAAAAGACTGCTTCGTCGCTACCGCTCCTCGCAGTCAGACTGTGTCATAATTATGAATTTTAGGCAACATAAATTTCTATTACTCCACTTTGATTCTGGATCCCTGCTTTCGCAGGGATGACACCATTGTTTTTGTCATTCCCGCGGAAGCGGGAATCCACTTTGAAATTTCAACATCTAATATGACACAGTCTGAGTGACACAATTACTTCCAAGAGCTGAACTATTACTAAATCCTACACTTTACCCTAATATTACTATATTATCGCAATGCACAACTTCTTTTTCAGAACGCCTGCCTTTTACTTTATCCAAATCTTTACAGCAAATACAAACTTTACCTCTGGCGAATTCACTGCCGGCTTTATCAGTTATGCTTATTACATCCCCGCATTCAAAAGTACCGCTGAGTGCTAAAACACCTACTGACAATAAACTTTTTTTATTTAACAAAGCTTTCTTAGCCCCGTCGTCAACAGATATACAGCCTTTAGGCTTACTGCCAAAAGCTATCCAGCGGTCTTTCGCGGGTAAAACCCCTTTTTTCGGTAAAAATAAAGTTCCGTTTCCAACAGGAGTTTTTAACGCGGATGAAACCGCCGCCTTATGCCTGCCGTTAGTTATAAAACAGGGAATCCCTGAATCCACGGCAATTTTAGCGGCTTCTATTTTAGTTATCATTCCCCCAACAGAAGTCTTTCTTTCTGTCGGCCTTGCCAAAACCTTAATCTCAGGGGTAATCTTATCAACAATATTAACTACAGTTTTTTTATCTTTCAACAAAAGCCCGTCAACATCTGAAAGAATTATTAAAAGGCCAGCTCCTGATATCGCGGCAACCAAAGCTGACAACCGGTCATTATCGCCAAATTTTATTTCTTCAGTTGAAATTGTGTCATTTTCATTAATCACCGGCACAGCTTTTAATTTTAATAAAGTAAGCAATGTATTCTTGGCATTAAGATAGCGCTTACGGTTATCAAAATCTTCCCAAGTTAAAAGCACCTGCGCGCAATTTAATTCTTTCTTGGCAAAAAACTCACGGAATTTATCCATAAGTTCATTCTGCCCAACAGCGGCAATTGCCTGCAAATACGATAATTCCTTAGGCCTATCTTGCAGACCTAAAACCGACATACCCAAAGCTATTGCCCCGGAAGATACAACAATAATTTCATGGCCTTCTTTAGCTAACCCGGAAATCTCTTCAACAATATTAGATAATAAAGAAAAATCCAATTTCTTCTTATCCGAGTAGAAAAGACTGCTCCCTATTTTGACAACAATCCGTTTATAACTTCTTTCTGATTGCTTCAATTAACTCCTCCAACCCTGTTTTATTTGCCGCGGATATGGGGTATATTTTTCTCTTTACTGCTTTTTTAAAACGCTCCAAATTAACAGAAGCATTTTCCAAATCCATTTTATTAGCGACTAAAACCTTGGGTTTTTTCCAAACTTCTTTACTATAATTTTTAATCTCGTCATTAATAATTTTATAATCCCGCAAAGGATCCCTGCCATCACAACCAGCCATATCAATCACATGAACCAATACTTTTGTCCGTTCAATATGCTTCAGGAATCTATCTCCCAGCCCTTTACCAGTCCAAGAACCTTCAATTAACCCGGGGATATCAGCGATAACAAAAGAACCATCTTCTACTCTAACCACTCCCAACACAGGAAATTTTGTAGTAAACGGATAAGCGGCAATTTTAGAATAAGCTTTAGAAATACTAGTAACCAAGGTGGATTTTCCCGCGTTAGGAAACCCCACAGTCCCAGCATCAGCAATAAGTTTTAATTCAAGAAAAATTTCTTTCTTTTCTCCCGGCTCAAAATTAGTAACATCCCTTTTATGCCCATTGCCCCTGCCTCCGGATCCACCACGAGCAATAATTACTCTTTCCTGATCTTTATCCAAAGAGCGCAGAACACAATCACTACTTCTATCTTTAATAATTGTCCCACAAGGAACTCTAATAACCAGCGGTTTTCCGCCTTTGCCTTTTTTATTTTTACCTGAGCCATGAGCACCGTCTTGAGCGTGAAAATGACGGTTATACTGAAAATCCAGCAAAGACGACAAATTCCTATCAGAGACAATTACCACATCACCGCCTTTGCCGCCGTCTCCTCCATCAGGAATCCCCTGCCGCGTATACTTATCAGTATAAACAGAATTACAACCCTTACCCCCGCTTCCTCCACGGACATGTATTTTTGAACTATCAATAAACATTTTTTAAAATGATTAATTGGTTAATTAACCACTCACAATTTAACCAATAGCAATTTCCCCTATTTTTATCTTTGTCAATTGCTGGCGATGGCCTTTTTTATTATGGGAAGATTTCCGTCTGCGATATCTATAAACAATAGTTTTTACAGATTTTGTCTGCCCCAAAACCATAGCTTTAACCTTAGCATCCTTCAAAAAAGGCTGCCCCACGTTTACTTTATCTTCGTCAGAGACTAAAAGGACCTTATCCAGCATAATCTCCCTGCCTTTTTCCGCTTCAAACTTTTCAACATTAATAACATCATCTTTTTTTACAACATACTGTTTTGCTCCAAGTTCAACAATAGCATACATTTCTATTTCTCCTTTTGTTAGTTAAAATTGACTTATAATAATAACATACTAAGCTTTTTAAGTCAAGCAGAACAGGTAAGAATTTTGGATAAGGAAGGTTTAAACCTCTTTTAATAAATTATACCCTTTAATAATACTATCACAAATCATCTGCACCATATTAGAAAACTCGCCCATATCCCCCTTGCCTAAGGCCATATAATATTTATACCTATCCTCTATCTGCACAACCGCCGGAGGATAGCCTTTACTTAACAACTGCGTAATAAGAATCAGCCTTCCCACACGGCCATTACCATCAAAAAACGGATGTATCGTTTCAAAATCATAATGGTCATTAGCAACCTTGCCTATCACATCCCTGCCATACTGATTAACCCGTGATAAAAATTGCCTGATCTTTACCGGTACCATTTGCGCGGAAGGCAGAGCTTTTTCAGTATTAGTAAGATTAACAAAACCCGTCCTGTACTTTCCCGGTAGTTTATCATTAAAATTATACATTACAATAGAATGAAGCTTTAAAATATATTCTTCATCAATCTTAAAACCCGGCTTTATCCGTTCCAGCATATAGTCCAAAGCATTATTATGGTTAACCGCCTCTAAAACCTCAAACAATTCCTTACCTTTTACCTTTTTGCCTTCAATAGCTTTTTCAGTCTCTTTAATAGTCATCCGGCTGCCTTCTATAGCATTAGAATTATAAGTCATCTCAAGAAAAAACCTATCCCTGAGAACTTTATTTGTTTTTAATATTTTAACAGGGTTACCCAAATCATTCTTCAGCCTTAAAACCAGCCCTCTTAAATCAACATGCTCTTTAAATAATTCGTCAATACGGTGGGACTGTCCCGGGTGAGGTTTTATCCCCATATCCAGCCAGCGGTAAACCGTCTTATAACCAACTTCCAGCAGGCGTGCCAGCTCAGAACGGCTGATACCAGAACGTTTAATAATCTCCTCTAGTTTTTCCCTGTCTGAAATAATTATCTTCTTCATCAAAAATCTCCCTTAGGACATATGTCCTATCAATATACCCGTTTAAACTATACCATATGTCCTATCCAAATTCAAGCCTATTTTTCAAAAAATAAGAGGGCCTAAAGCCCTCTTATAAAAGAATTGATTACTATCGTTAAATTGCGGATTTTTAGAACAAGCAGGCAGTGATTGATTACCTTAAAATAAAGAACCAAATCTTGTGCGCTTTTTTCCATGCCTTGAATTTTTTATATGCTTCAGTTTTTTTTATTGCTTCCGGCCACTTATTAGTAACCGTTCTAATAATATAAAAGAATGGAAAACAAAGAGCAATCTCGCGGACAGTACTCTTTTTGTTTAAATCGATCGAATAGAGCCTATAAGTGCTCAGATTATTTTCGATAAAGTTTTCTGGTTTTCTTGCCTTTATAAATATACCCAGAGCTAAAGGATCTTTTTCGGCCACCTCAATAATGAAATCCGAAAATATATACTCCATATCGGATAATTCATACCTCCAAAAATCAAATGGAAAACCGTGGTAATGAAATCCTTTCGAACGAGTAGTGATGATTATGACGCCGTTGGGCTTAAGAATATTCTTAAAATTACTGATGACTTTTTCCCAATCACTGACATGTTCAATAACTTCAGTAGCAATCAATACGTCAAACTTATTGCTCCCGAAGTATCTGATTAAATCTTCAGCCTTACATATTATGTCAACTCCTTTACCGGACTGAATATCAACTCCTACATATTTTTTCGGACCAAGCGCTTCAATCGTTGACCGCAGAGAACCGTTAAGATCAGATGCCCCCACCTCAATTACATCTTTATCTTTAACATCTTCTACTCTAAGATTAATTTTGCCGAAATCAATACAAGCCTCATGACACATATATCCTATCCCCCATTAATAAAAAGATATTTTAAGCTAATAAAACTATAGAGCACTCCTATGTTTTTACAATTTACTTAAAAACCTTCGCCCCCAATAAAAACTTATTGGACAAATTTATCTTTATTAATTATATCATTTTTTATCATGAACTCAATATATTGTTTTGCCACAATTGCCAAATTTCCAATTTCCAAATTTCCAAAATTTCCAGACACTTTTCAATCTAATAAGGAAACTGTCTATACTTCAAGCTGGAAAATGTCTTTTTTAAAATTCTTCCTAAAGGTACACTTTCTATCTTAAAGCCCAGACACCTTCCCGATTAGCTTGGAAAACGTCTGGGCTTTTTGGGCTTTCCCTATTTTTTCTCAACTCCCTCATTTAATCTACTCATTTTACATTATCAATTTATGAGATTAGGATAAACATTACGGCCGCGATCAAATTTAAGCGTTTCTAAAATCATATGTGTCTGAGCTACTGTGCTCAAATAATCAGAGGAATCGCTTATAAGTTGACATACCCATGTTTCCGCCCATCTTACGCTTACTTTTTTCTTGAACCTATAGCCTCGACAGTTTAATGCCCAAATTATGCATTTTTTTGTAACATTTTTTTTCTTAGAAAAAATATCAATTGCAATCTTAACAAACAACTTATTACCGATATTTTCTGAGGTAAAATTGATAGGGACCTCGTTCACTACCTTATAACCATCCAAGTCATTATCTATAATCCATTTAATTGCTTGCTGCGCGACTAGAACACGCTCATCACTGATAAAAGGATCCTCTACATAGCCTTTAAGTTGAATGGCATCGAGTTGCTCTTGAGTAGGTGAAGTGGATAATGAACCGGATACAGGGATATCAACTTCTTTTATCTTGATAGAAATTTCTTTGTCGGGAGACTCTAAGCTGGTTGAAAAACCAACTTTTCCCTCCGGGATATCCGCACTCGACCAATATGCAGCTATACTATATTTCCAATTCAGACATTCAAATTTAAAGCTATACATCCCATTTAAATCAAAATATGCTACATTGCCGATTACTAGCGGTGTAACAAAAGTCCCTTTCTTTGGAAAATGAAAGGTGCTCCCAGTCTTTGGCTCGTAATAGACCTTTCCAGCATGCAGAGTCTTTTTTTCCCCAATAGTACCTGTATCTCTATACATTTTCATACTAGTCGCACTTTCCATCGCATTTACAAAATTACAACATAACAAAATTATAAATATAATAATAAAACTTTTATTTACTAATTTATTAGTCATAAGTACTGTGTATACAAGTGTGTATACATGTACAAGTGTAGACGTTGTACCAAACCGTCTAAAAATACTGTATTTATAAAACAATTATTTCCTAATACGGCCTGCTCTGGCCAATAGATAATTTTTGTGCGATTGGTTTTATTAGTTACTTGATACTTTAGGAATCGAAGT
>JBDRLG010000152.1:0-28912 GCA_043813255.1 Candidatus Omnitrophota bacterium | reverse complement strand
ATATAATGTTCCGAAGCAGCAACCGGTAAAAAATCATATTTATTTTTTAAATTTTCTTGACAGATACTATAATTTATGTAAAATTAAAAATAATATGAGACAAAAAATATTTCTTGCACTCACTATTGTTTCTTTTTTTTCTATCCTGCTTAATTATAGCCCGGTTTTTGGCGGTTCGGCGGCGGCGGATTATATTTGTGATAATGGTATTCAAGAATATAACTCTGGTAAATATGATGAAGCACTGGTTACTTTTAAGAAGGCTTTGCTTGTTGATGCCGAAAACCCTGTTGCTAAGTCTTATATAGAAAATATTTTTAAGAAACAAATTCTTTCAAGTGTGAACCTTCCTTTAGAAAAAACAACAGCGCGAAAAACAAAACCTGTCCCTAGACCTTATCTGGCTGAGAAAAAAATATCACCCCAGAAGCAGTCGCCTAAAAAATCAATACCTAAAACTCCGGTTAAAAAAGATTATAAATACAGCAGAGAAGAATTAATTAATAAGGAAATAGATAAGTTCAGCCGGCAGAAATCCAAAAGAACTGAATTTGAAGAGACTGAATACCGGTTAGATGAGTTAGATAATGCGCAGAGGGTTGGTTCGCGGAATATTTATGACTATGATCAGGAACGGCTTGATAAAGAAGAAGAATGCTTATTGGAAATAGCCGGGGTTAAGGTCAGAGGGGAAGTTCAGATGAGAGGCGGGTGGACGCCGCATGATGGGTACTGGAAAAGGGCTAATTGGGATTTGAATGAAGCTATTAGCCAGAAGAATACGCGTATGCTTTCGCATGATGCGTTAAATAATGGGGTGAATACTTATGACCCTCGGATTTATGACAGGTTAAAGGTATTACTTGATACGGATAAGGAACAAGGTTTTGGTTTCCATAGTAATATTACGGTAGACCCGTGGAGTTTTACCGGTAAGACTGCGAATATTACTGTATCTAACAATTTTGGGGTTGATAATGCGGATGTGCAATTAAAATATTGGAGTAATACAGGGTATACTTTAAATGAGACAGTCAGGACTAACCGGACTGGGGATACATTTAATTTGCCGGAAGTAAAAGTTAAAGATGGTAAAGTTGATACTTTTAGTGTTGTTGGAGATATTCCCGGAGGAGGCACTTTTGTTATTCCGGAAATGAAGATTTATCGTCAATTCCAGCCGTTTAGGGAATTTTGGTTTGATTATAAGCAGGAAGATTTAAAGGTGAGAGTTTTTCCGCTTGCTTATGAAAATCAGGCTTTGACTTTTGATGATCCTTTGCAATTATCAAATAAGCATATTTGGTGGGAAGACAGCCCGTGGATACACAGGTGGAAACCCGGCAACAGGAATACGGCAAATGTGCCGGTTGATTTTACCAAAGGGTATTGGGATAATTCTTTGTCTTTCGCTGTCCGTGACAGCGAAAGCCAGCGTTTAGTCGGTTTGCGCGGTTTTTCTTTTGATTTCGCGCTTCCTGAAGGGACTGAGTTTTTAACTAGTGTGGTTGCTCCTAAAGACCCTTGGCAGGATTATGGACAGGTGGATAATTTCCTTTCGGCAAGCAGGCTGAAACAATCTGTAATGGATAATTTAAGCGTGGGGGTTTCCGCGACAAGCCGCTGGGGGTATAATGTTGATGAAGATAATCAGTTAGACGCGCGTAATTATGTTGTAGGAGCTGACGCGGGATACGAAATTACTAATGGCATAAAGGCGTCTGCTGAGCTAGCCTATTCAAATTCCAAATATGATATGTCTGATTCTCAGTTTGAGACACAAAAAAGGGGATATGCTTATCATTTTTCTCTGCTTGGCAGGTATCCGTTTGAAAGCATAATGAATACTCAATACGGATATGATGGGATTCAGCCTGCTGAAGAAGAATCGTTTTTTAATAAATTCAGGCTCTTTGTCTGCCGGCTGGATGAAGGCTTTGACCAGCCGCTTTCTTCGTATTCTAATACTAGAGATGATCAATTTTGGGGAAGGCATTTGCATTTCCGCCAGCCGTATACTTATTACGCTGAAGGCAGTAGAAAACCTAACGGCGGATTAACCACTTGGGATGATGTTAAGCCTTCGCGTATCGGGGATGGTATTGATGTTGGAAGAGATACACTTGGCCTGCGAGTGGAATCTTCACTCTGGGATAAAAAAGTAAATAATTTATTTGATGTGCGTAATGTGCATAGCACAGAAGGTAAATTCGTGGAAAATGTGGCTCAGGATGAATTGGATTTACAAATTAATGACAGAATGTTGTTTAAGGCTTTAGGTGTGTATCAGAAGATGCATAAAACACTTGGCGGTCAGGACCCGTTTATTTTTGATTCAATATCAGGGGAGTTTTTTAAGAATAATAGTATTGAAGATGGTAAAGAGGTATCATTAAAAACAGGTTCTTTAGGCCTGGAATACAGCTTTTTTGACTGGTTATCAATTAATGGTATATATGAATACACAAACGATTATAATGTCGGTTATGCTAATACCCCGCAGAGCCAGCTTTGGAATAGAGTAGGGCAGCCTTTTACATATATAGAAAATGGGAATGTTTATAATGAAATTCCTGCCAGGCTTTATGATCAGGGGTGTTTTCCTCTTCCGCCGTATCCGTTTTACAATATCTACCGTATGGGCATAAATATTAATCCGTTGGATAACTTAGGTATTGCTTTGGATTATACTTTTAATGAATATAAAAACGCCAGCCCTATCAGTAGTACTATGAATCATATTGGTTGTGAGATATCTTATTCTCCTATGGAGAAAATGGCTATTTTCTTAAAATATACTTATTCCCGATGGAAAGATATAGACCAGATATTAGTAGGCGATATTTTAGGGCATTCTAATATATTCGCTGAATTTATGTACCGCATGTCTAAAGACGAAGACTTTGTCCTGCAATACGGCGAAGCAAGCAGGGATCCTTATCAGGGAGGAATTCTTGATGTAGGCTGGGATCCTTACGGCGGCACAGTAAGGACGCTTGATACCCAGCATATTTTCCGCATCTATTACCGCAGGAAATTCTAATTTATAATTATGTTTATGATTACGGGCGCAAGATATTGCGCCCCTACAAAATTATTTTAATTTCTGTTATTTAAAGAAAATATTTATTTGTTTTATTTCTCTATCTCTTATTTGTTGGGCGTAGGGGGCTGGGATTGTGTTTGAGTTTAATTGGACTGGGGCTTGGGTTTTATCTTTGAATTCAATTTTGCTGATTTTGGCTGAGCCTTTGCCAAAGGTGTTTTTTCTTTTTGGATTATGGTAAGTTACTTTAATCTTACCGAGGAAATTAAAGCTGTAAAGCCCTTTTTTGTCAAATAGCCATCCGGCTAGTATTGGTTCAAAGCGTAAGTTTAATTCTTTTTTTTCATTTAAGCTAAAAGGTTTTAATCCGGAATTCATTATTAGCCAGATTTGCAGGAATTCTGCTGTTGATCCTGAAAGCCGTGCCACAAAACCATTCCCATGCAGGCTTTTGTCCGGGAAAGCACTGCTTACTATGAATGATGAGTTTTCCAGAATACTTCGGCCGTAAACTTGAGGCTTTTGAAAGGGAATGAGTAAAGATTTAAATTCTTTATAGAATTCTTCATCTAATCCGCTTTTTAGTATTTCCAGCAGGTATTTGTATTCCATGTGCAGCCATATGGATTCATTTTCCAGCCATCCGGGAGTAAATATTCTGCATCTTCCGATCTCTTCCGGCATATCCGCGAGCGGGGCGTTTACTTTATACATTTTTAATTTTTTATCGTATAACAGGCTTTGTTGGACTCCGCTATATAATGCCTTGGCTTTTTTAATGTTATCTAATGTTTTTAGCGCGTGGACTTGTGATTCAAGGAATAAAGGCAGTTTCTTTTGGATGAATTTAAGCGGTTTAATATGGGTTGGCCCTGAAAGTTCATGTTCAGTAATTTCATTTATAAAATAAGCGTAGTAAACTTTATTTTTTGAATCGTAGGCTTTTTCCAGCCCGCGGCTGATTTTATTTAAGAAATTATCGAGTATTATAATTAACTCAGTGGTATTGGCTTTTAATTCAATTCCGCTGAATCCTAATTTAGTTTTGTGCCAATATTCTTCTTTGTATGAATGGCTTTTATCCCAAAATAGGAAATCTTTATTTGAACTGGTATCTTTAAAATATTCAATAATTAAACTGTTAAGGCTTGCCAGCAGGCCGTAGATTTCTTCCGAAATATGTATTTCTTTGATGCCTATTTTATTTAGGCAATTTTTTATAAATATGATTAATCTTTTTAATTCAAAGGTTTCGCAGGAAGAGGAGCCTAATAAAGCAGGCAGGCCGTTTAACGCGTCATACCAGTCAGGTTTATTGGCCTCCATCTCTATGCCTATGCCAAAAGGGTCTAAAGAGGCTGTTTTATTTACCATCAAGCAAAGTAGTTTATTTATAAGAGTTGTTTGATAGATTTCGCCGAGGCCATATTTCATCCTTACTGTATGGGCAGATACAGGCCTTTGGCGTATCAGTTCTTTTTTCGCGGTGTCAGCGGAAATCGCGTGGAGTTGTTTTACTTTTCCCGCGTAAAGGGCATATTTTTCGCTTCTTGGCTTAACAACTTCAATATTATCAAAAAAAGTAAAGCATTTTTTGTCAAAAATTATTTCCTGCAGGTTTTCCGGGTAAACTGCCAAATAGCTTTCAAGAAGGTCAAGATTATATGTCCAATGGTCTGTCCAGAACCCTTCGCCATGTTCTGCTTCGTGGTTTTTTTCACAGCAGGTCAATAACAGCCCTAAAAATTCATTGTAAGATATTTTGTTAAGTTTGATTTTGTTTTCTTCAAAAAAAAGTATTATTTCTCCGGGGGTAAAGGGGTTTTTTAGAAAAACATAAATTTTTTCAAAATCGCTGGGGGTTAAAAATTCTTTTGCTTTTGATTTGAATTCCTCATTGTTTTTGAGATGAAAACTAATGCCTTTTACTATTAGAGGGTTAAATCCGTCAGCTTGCAGGAGGTTGAAGAAATTAATCACATTTTCGTCTTGGACATCCGGGTTAAACCATGTATCGGACCTGCGGTTTTGATTAACGTCGCGGTAATTGCCATTGCCCTGTGAAAAGTAAGTAGGCTGGATTAAAAATTTATTATAGTCTCTTTCCAAGTCGCCGTGTTTTCTTGAGTAGGAATAAAATGTGGTATTATGGCCTTCATATCCGAATGTTACAGGCAGGCCTCCGCGCAGGAGATTATCCAAATATGTTTGTTTGGCATAAAGATCAAATATTTTGAAATTACTTTTTGTAGCGGCATTGTTTTGTAGGTCTTCTATAATATTTTTATTTTCTTCTTTTTTTCGAAGTAAATAACCGGGTGCAATGATTTTTGAAATTGAGGCATTCAGTATCTCCTGGTTTCTCATATATCCTGATAGAGAATAGAATGTTTTTTCTTGTGAAGGCTTTAGTTGAAAATTAGAATAAAGAAACCCGCAGGGAGTTTTACTTGAGATCATTTCTTCTTTTGGACGGCAACGGCTCTTGGAATTTATGAATTCGTAAGGAGAAATAAGGTCGGTAACTTGGCCGAATACGCATTTAGGGTCAACTATCGGTTTTATGGTTTCATTTTTTCCGTTATTATTATGGAAGGCAAGATAAAAATTCCCTTCTTTAATATGTATTACTTCCGGCCTGTCAGTGGGTTCTACGGCAAGTTTATAAAATGGCGCGTTGTTTTCAAGATTCTTAACATTTATCCATGCTTCGATTGTGCGGGACATTTTTTTTAAAAACCAGTTGTTTATCCCAAAGCAGACGATTTGAGGCAAACCATCAACAAGTTGTATTTTTTTTGTTGTTTTTGAAATATTAGTTAGGGTTACAATTCTTGCCAGAGCGCCGAAATTATCATTGGGAATAGTGAAATATTCAATATTTGTTTTAATGCCAAGGCTGGTATTGGTTTCTTGAAGTTTAAGCCCGTAGGAAGATATAGACATGGAGTTAGAGATGTTAAATTTAGGATTTTGGGATCCATCGCTAAAAGGCTCATAAAAAACAGCATTTTTCCCTTGGGAAGATAGGGAATTATACTTTACCCCGATGTCGCTTCCCGACGCTTCCCGACGCTTCGGTCGGGACAGGTCGGTCGGGACAGGTCGCTCTTCGGGGTCAAGTAAAATCCTTGCGGATTTTCCTTGAGATATTTTAATAAAAGTACGGAATCCCTGCAGGGAAGTTAATTGCCATGCCTTATTTGCTGGAAAGAATTCCATAATCGCGTGGTCTTTATCTTTTGTACCAAAACCGGATATTGCCTGCCCGCGGTTCACGTAAAAAACCCATATAGGTATTCCATATAAACCTGCTATGCCGGGAAAGAAATTGGCAAATGGCTTTGCTGTATTATAATTTTCAATTATAAATTCTTCTGTTTTTGGGTTAAGCGTGTATTTCGGGAGTTTTTTAGCCATGCTTTAGTTGGTTAAATGGTTAATTTGTGAGTAGTTAAATAGTGAGTTGTGAGTGGTTAATTAGTTAACCAATTGACTTTATCATTTTACATATTTTAAGCGTTTTGTCCATAGTTTTCTTCTTCAAAAAATAATGGACTTTTTATTTAAAGGGTGTTAATATAAAAGACTAAATCACTAAAAAAGTAAAAATAAACAGGGGTAAGTTAATGGAAATTACCAGAGAGATTGTGGAATATGTGGCGCATTTAAGCCGTATCGAGTTGGATTCAAAGGAATTAGAGAAATTATCCGGCCAGTTAACAGACATATTGGATTTTATAGATAAATTGAAAAAAGTTGATGTTACTAATATTGAACCTACCAGCCATATTTTATCTATTAATAATGTATTAAGAGATGATATTTTAGCTGGGTCCTTAGATGCTCAAAAAGCTCTTGAGAATGCCCCGGATAAGAATGAAAAGTTTTTTATTGTACCTAAGGTGATAGAATAGATTGGTTAATTTGAATCACTTGTGTCCGAATTATGATAATTGTTATCGTCGGTAAAATGTTTTTGAGATATCAATAGCGTGTCATTGCGAGGAACGAAGTGACGAAGTAATCTTTCGTCGATAAGATTGCTTCGCTTCGCTCGCAATGACACTAATTTAGACAGTAATGAATTTGAATAGTTAATTTGTGAGTAGTTAAATATAAAATATGGAAAATAAAGAACAATTAAATAAATTAACAGCGCACGAATTGCTTGAAAAGATTAATAATGAGAAGGTTTCTTCTCAGGAAATAATGGAGTCTTTAAAAAAGCGTATTCATCAGCTTGAACCAAAGATTAAGGCTTACGCGAGATTCTCCAGCGTGGAATTTTCCTATATACAATCTTTAACCTCACATCCTAAGCCTGCTTTAAAGGGTATTCCTGTTTCTGTAAAAGATAATATTTGCACTAAGGGGCATAATACTGAATGTTGTTCTAAAATACTTAAGGGGTTTAAGCCTCCTTATGACGCTACAGTAATTACGAAATTAAAAGAAGCAGGGGCTTTGATTTTAGAGACTAAAACTAATATGGATGAATTCGCTTTTGGGTCTTCTACGGAAAATTCCTGTTTTGGCCCCGCGCATAATCCATGGCATATGGAATGTGTTGTTGGAGGTTCATCAGGAGGGTCTACCGCGGCAGTAGCCAGCGATGAAGCAATTGTCGCGTTAGGTTCTGATACTGGAGGCTCTATAAGGCAGCCTGCGGCATTCTGCGGCGTGGTGGGCCTTAAGCCGACTTACGGCAGAGTTTCGCGTTATGGGCTAATAGCTTTTGCTTCAAGCCTTGACCAGATTGGGCCTATTACTAAGGATGTGCGTGACTGCGCGTTGGTTATGAATGTTATATCAGGATATGACCAGAAAGATTCTACTTCAGTTAATATTAAAGTGCCGGATTATACTGAATCTTTAGGTAAAGATATTAAAGGTTTAAAAATAGGAATACCTAAGGAGTATTTTATTGAAGGCATGGATCAGCAAGTCAGGGTAATAGTAGAAGAAGCGATAAATAAATTAAAAGATTTAGGAGCTGTTTGTGAAACTGTATCTTTACCTCATACGGAATACGCGGTCCCGGTTTATTATATTATTGCTACCGCCGAAGCCAGTTCTAACCTTGCGAGGTTTGATGGTGTTCAGTATGGTTTTAGGGCTAAAGATTATGCTGATAAAAGCCTAAATTTAATTGATATGTATAAACAGACTAGAGGACAGGCTTTTGGAGAAGAGGCAAAGAGGAGGATACTTTTAGGGACATTTGTTTTGTCTCACGGTTATTACGATGCTTATTATTTGAGAGCTTTAAAAGTAAGGACATTAATAAAAAAAGATTTTGACAGAGTATTCAGTGAATTTGATTGTATCCTTACTCCCACAAGCCCTACAGCGGCATTTAGAATTAGTGAAAAGATGCAGGACCCTTTGAGTATGTATCTTTCAGACATATATACAATATCAGCTAATATCGCGGGAATTCCCGCGGTGTCTCTGCCTTGCGGGTTTACTAATAAAGGTTTGCCTGTAGGCCTGCAGATTTTAGCAAAACCTTTTGATGAAGAAATGTTGTTTAGGACAGCGTATGCCTATGAACAGAATACAGAATGGCATAAGATAAAGCCGGAAGTATAATGACGGTTGTAAATTAATCAGATAAAAAATGCCAAATATATTAACCAGAAAACAAATCCGGTTAAAAAATTATGATTATTCGTTAAATGGTTATTATTTTGTAACAATATGTACGTATAATAAACAAGAATTATTTGGGATAATATGTAGGGGCGCAATATCTTGCGCCCTTAATGAATACGGGAATATCGCCAAAAAATATTGGGAAGAAATCCCTGTGCATTATCCGTATGTAACATTGGATGAATACATAATTATGCCCAATCATATCCATGGGATTATTTGTATTAATAATGATAAAATTGAAAATTATAAACGGGCACAAAATTATATACGGGCACAAAATATTGTGCCCCTACGTAATGGGTTTGGGAAAATTATTCCTGGGTCATTGGGATCGATCATCCGCGGGTATAAAATTGGCGTAACGAAATGGTTTCGTATTAATACAGGCATATCAATTGTCTGGCAAAAATCATTTTATGAACATGTTATTCTTAACGATAAATCATTAGAGAAGATGCAAGAATATATTATAAATAATCCTACTGCATGGGAAAATGATGAAGAAAATATTAATTGTATAACAAGGCAGATTAACTATTTAACCAATTAACCAAATGTACCAACCAGTAATAGGATTAGAAGTCCACGCGCAGTTAAAAACAAACAGCAAGATATTCTGCGGCTGTTCTACGGAATTTGGCAGTGAGCCTAATAGTCAGGTATGCCCTGTGTGTTTGGGATTCCCCGGTTCTTTGCCGGTTTTGAATAAGACCGCTTTGGATTACGCGGTTAAAACAGGGCTTGCCTTAGGCTGTTCTATACAGAATTATACAAAGTTTGACCGTAAACATTATTATTATCCTGACTTGCCGAAAAATTATCAGATATCGCAATATGATTTGCCTGTATGTAAAGATGGGTTTCTTGATATTGAGATTGATGGTAAAACTAAACGCGTACGCGTCCGACGCGCTCATCTGGAAGAGGACGCGGGAAAGCTTATGCATCAGGATAAAGTAAGTTTTGTGGATTTAAACCGTACAGGTGTCCCTTTATTGGAGATTGTTTCAGAGCCTGATATGCATTCTCCGGTTGAAGCTTATGAATATTTAGTGTCTTTAAAAAGTATAATTGAATATTTAGGTGTTTGTGATTGTGATATGGAAAAAGGGTCATTACGCTGTGACGCGAATATTTCCATAAGAAAAAAAGGCGATTCTAAATTAGGCATAAAAACAGAATTAAAGAATATGAATTCTTTTAAAGGAGTGCGTGACGCGCTTGCTTTTGAAATTCAGCGGCAGTCGGAATTATTGGATAAAGGAGAATCTTTAATTCAGGAAACACGCCTCTGGGACGCGAAAGAATTAAAGACCGTTTCTATGCGCACAAAAGAAGAAGCCAAGGATTATCGTTATTTTCCTGAGCCGGATTTGCCGCCTTTTTTGATAAGTCAGGAAAAGATAGAAGAGATTAGTAAAACTATGCCGGAATTACCAAAGGCGAAATGCGCGCGTTTTATAAAAGATTACGGCCTGCTTGAATCTGACGCTAAAATTCTGGTTTTTTCCAAAAAAGATTCAGATTACGCGGAACAATGCATGAAAATTTATAATAATATAAATAAGAAGCCGGTTGTAAATCTTATTATAGGGCCGCTGCTTTCAGAAGCTAACAGCAGGAATTGTTCTCTTACGGATTTAAAATTACAGCCGCAAAATCTTATTGAGTTATTAAGTTATATAGACAGGGATGAGGTTTCAAATTTAACTGCCAAGTCCGTATTGAAGGATATGATCGATAGCGGACAAACAGCCGCTAAGATTATTAAAGATAAGAATTTAGTGCAGATTTCTGATACTAATGCTTTAGAGTCGCAGGTTGAAGAGGTAATTAAACTAAATCCTAAATCGGTTGAAGATTACCGTTTGGGTAAAGTAAACGCGTTAATGTTTTTAGTAGGTCAGGTAATGAAAAGAACAGCAGGTAAAGCAAACCCAAAAGTAGTGCGGGAGATACTTAACCGGAGGTTAAATAATGCGTAAAAGAATCCTGATTGGCATTGCGGTATGTTGTCTTATTTTTATAATTACTTCTATATCTTTGTCTCAGGTTGATAAAAAGAATAAAGAAGAACTTTTTCGGCAGGTAGGGCATTTTTCTGACGCTTTGATAATTATACAGGAGGATTATGTAGATCAAGTCCCTTCCAAACAGCTGATATATGGGGCATTAAAAGGCATGCTTGCGTCGCTGGACCCTCACAGCCAGTTTATGGATCCCGATATTTATAATGAGCTTAAGGTTAGTACTGAAGGAAAATTTGGAGGTTTAGGCATTGAAATTACTATAAAAGACGGTTTATTAACGGTAATATCGCCTATAGAAGATACGCCCGCTTGGAAAGCAGGTATTAAGGCTAATGACCGTATTGTTAAAATAAATGATGATTTGACCAGAGATATGACTTTGACTGAAGCGGTTAAAAAAATGCGCGGTAAACCCGGAGAAGCAGTAATTCTTACTATTCTGCGTGAATCAGAGAAAAAAATTATTGAGTTTAAGATTGTCAGGGCTATTATTAAGATAAAGGATATAAAAGGAGCCCGTATTTTAGAAGACGCCATAGGTTATATCCGTATAGTTGAATTTAGGGAGAGTACAGCGCGTAATCTGGATAAGGCGTTAGATAATTTAATGAAACAAAATATGACTGCTTTAATATTAGATTTGCGCAATAACCCCGGCGGGCTTTTGGACGCGGCTGTGAAGGTGGCAGAAAAATTTATCAAAAAAGGCGAGATGGTTGTTTATACTAAAGGGCGGAAAAATTTTCAGAATCTCGAGTTTTTCTCCCGTTATAAAGACCCTATTCTTGATATCCCTATGGTAGTATTAATTAACGGCGGGTCTGCTTCAGGCAGTGAAATAGTTGCCGGATGCCTGCAGGATTATAAACGGGCGATTATTCTAGGGACAAAGTCTTTTGGAAAAGGCTCTGTGCAGACAGTAATACCTTTAGGTGACGGCTCCGCTTTAAGGCTTACTACCAGTAAATATTTTACGCCTTTAGGTAAAGTAATACACGGTAAAGGCGTTATGCCTGATATCGTTGTAGAGGAAGCTGTAGTAGGAGTTCCTTCTTCAGTTGATTCCGAAAAAGAAAAGATAAAAGAAGTCTTTGAAGAAATAGAAAATAATTTAGACAAAAAAGATAAACAGGAGAATAAAAAAGTTGATAAGAAAAAACAGGATAAAGAAAAACTTATGGATTATAAATCAGATAATCAGATTTCCAGTTCTATAGATATTTTAAAAGCGGTGAGAATTTATAAAGTTTGCCCGGTTAAGGAAAAACCATAAGTGAATAAATATAAAAAAATAATTTTAATTCTATCTATAGCTATTATTTTTGAGGCAGCTGTTATTAGTATTCTTTGGATGTCTCGTAAAGAATTAAAGCCTCAGAAAAAGGCCCCTTTGCCTGCGGCAGTTAGCAGGCCTAAAGATTTGGGGAAGATTGCTATTGTGGTTGATGATTGGGGGTATAATGTTGATACTTTGGATTTATTAAAACAGATTAAATATCCTTTAACACTGGCAATATTGCCGAATCTTAATTATTCTGTAAGAATCAGCAAAGAAGCATACGCGCAGAATAAAGAGGTGATTTTGCATTTACCGATGGAGCCTAATGAAAAAGTTCATATTGAGAAAAATACTATAATGACTTTTATGGATGAGAAAAGCATAAAAAAGATACTTAATGATGATTTAGACAGCATTGCCTATGCTAAAGGAGTTTCTAATCATATGGGTTCAGTTGCTACGGCTGATCTAAGAACTATATCTGTAATTTTTGAAGAGTTAAAAAAGAGAGGGTTGTATTTTTTAGACAGCCTTGTTTCTTCTGACTCTATCTGTAATAATGTTGCAGGTGGAATTAATCTTGCTTTTGCCAAGAGGAATGTATTTTTGGATAATGAAGGAAATATTCCTTATATTGAACAGCAGATTAATATATTAAAATCAAAAGCCCGGCAATATGGGTATGCTATAGGAATAGGCCACGCGCGTTCACTCACTTTGGAGGTATTAAAAAAGGCTATGCCTGAAGCGGCAAAAGAAGGATATAAATTTGTCTATGTTTCAGAATTAGTTCGTGGTGTAGAAAACTAGTATGGTTTTTTATGCCGTATAAATATAACTATGAATGTATTAGGTATTGAAACATCTTGTGATGAAACATCCGCAGCCATAGTAAGTAATGGCAAGGAAGTTCTTTCTAATATTATTAGTTCAAGTATTAAATTCCATAAAAAATACGGCGGGGTTATTCCTGAAATAGCTTCACGGATGCAATTAGAAACTATAGCGCAGGTTACTGATCAGTGTATTAAGGAGTCAGGTATAAGCCGTAAAGATCTGGGGTTAATTAGTGTAACTTCAGGGCCGGGGTTATTAGGTTCTTTATTGGTAGGTATATCATTTGCCAAAGCGTTAAGTTTCGGTTTAGGCTTACCGATAATAGGGGTGAACCATCTCTATGCGCATATATACGCAAGCTTCTTGAATCATAAGTCTTTATCATTGCCTTTTATCGCTTTAATAGTTTCAGGAGGCCATACGAGTTTATTTTTAGTAGAAGATTTTGATAAAATAAAGCTTTTAGGCCAGACTCAGGATGACGCGTGCGGAGAAGCATTTGATAAAGCAGCAAAAATATTAGGATTGGGATACCCGGGAGGGCCGGTAATTGAAAAATTATCCTATAAAGGTAATCCCGGCAAGATAAAATTTAATTGTTCGGATACTAAAAAGCCATTGAATTTTAGCTTTAGCGGTATAAAAACCGCGGTGCTGTATTATGTAAAAAAGTCCACAGTCCACAGTCCACAGACCACAGACAAAATAAAATACTATGGGCTATCGACTATGGACCATCGACTAATCTCAGACATCGCGGCTTCATTTCAGGAAGCGGTAATTGATACTTTGATAAATAAATCTCTATTAGCCTGCAGGATGAAAAAGATAAATAAATTGGTAGTTGGAGGCGGGGTCGCGGCGAATAATAGATTAAGAGAGAAGTTGTTTGAAAAGGCAAAACGCGGTAATATTAAGGTGTATTTTCCCGAGAAAATTTTATGTATGGATAACGCCGCTATGATAGCTGGGTTAGGGTATCAGCTATTTAAAAAAGGTTATAGTTCGGGCATGGATTTGGATATAGACAATACGTAGGGGCGGGCCTTGCGTCCGCCCGTGATAAGGAGAGTTGATATGGACAGGATGATTTCCGATTTTGATATTGTATTTCGGCTGGTTTTATCTGTGGTTTTAAGCGGTTTTGTGGGTTTAGAACGGCAGGTACACCGCAGGACCGCGGGGCTGCGCACGCATATCTTAGTTTGCTTGGGGGCATGCCTTATAATGTTGACATCATTGTTTATTTTTGATATATATAAAACACACGTTCTCAGTGACCCGACGCGTATTGCAGCGGGTGTAGTTACAGGTATTGGTTTTTTGGGCGCGGGGACAATAATTGTTGCAAGAGGCGGTGTGAGAGGCTTAACTACTGCCGCCAGCCTTTGGGTAGTAGCAGGCGTGGGATTGGCTGTGGGATGTGGTTTCTATATTGCGGCTGTGACTACTACTGTTTTGGCTTTGATGGTGTTATTTATTCTTAGGCGGATAGAAACATCTGTATTAGGGATTAAAGGCGGATATAAAGGGAGGGGATAATGGTTTTTAAAAAGAAACAGGAAGAAAAAATTCTGGATGTAGACGCATCGATGCAGGGCAGCCTGTCTTTTAAAGACCCGGTGAACCTTCGTATAAATGGAAAATTTGAAGGAAATATGGATGTTAAAGGCAGCCTTACTGTTGGACAAAGCGCGCAAATATTCGCTGATATTATAGGGGATAATGTTGTAGTTGGGGGCAGGGTTAAGGGAAGGATAACCGCGAAAGAACGCCTGACATTATTACCGACAGCGATTGTTGAAGGCGACGTTTATCCTGCTAAATTAAATATCGCTGAAGGGGCGATATTAGAAGGCCGTTGTTCAATGCTGCGTGAGATTTTGAATTCTGATGAATTAGCCCGTTATCTGGAAGTTGATTTAAAATCGGTTGTTGAATGGGCTCAGTCAGGTAAAATACCAGGGATAAAAGAAGGCCCTGATTGGAGATTTGAAAGAAAAGCGATAGATTCATGGATTGCCGCGGAAAAAGTAGGAAAATAATTTATTAGCTATCAGCTTTCAGCCCCGACGTAACGTCGGGGCTATCAGCAAAAGATGATTATTTTTAGCTGAAGACTGTAGGCTGAAAAATATTAAGGATATTTTATGGGAGAAGAAAAGCTTTTAACTATAAGAGATGTTTCGCTGTTTTTAGGCATATCTGAAAAAGAAGTTATTGATTTGGCTGAATCTCAGGCTATTCCCGCTTATAGGATTGGTGGTGTGTATTTAAGGTTTAAGCCGCAGCAGATAGAAGCCTATAGACAAAAGCACAAACAGGTGATAGACAAAAATAAATTAAGCCAGAAAAGTTCTTCTTTAGAAAAAATAAAAGATTTTTTTTATTTTAATGATTTTTATATCTTTTCTGTTCTAATTATTGTGGTTATTGTAATTATTATATTTAGAGGGAATTAATGGCTTCTAGGACCGGTTTTTGCGATTTGGGTTTTGCTAAGGTGGATATAGAAAGGCATAAACGCAGAGGCTTCCCTGAAGTTATATATTGCGCGGGTAAAACAAAAGAACATATCAGGGATATTGCAAGGGAGTTAATTAAGAATAAACAGGATTTGCTGCTTACAAAGCTGGATAAAGAAAAATTCGCCTGCCTTAAAAAATCGTTTCCTAAAATTAGCTATAATACAACAGCAAAATTAGGTTATCTTGTTTTTAGTAGATATAAGGTTCTCCGTGGCCGGGTATTAGTTGTTTGCGCGGGGACTTCGGATATTCCTGTCGCGGAAGAAGCAGTTGTTACTTTGCAGGTAATGGGTAACCGCGTTGATAAACTTTATGATGTGGGAGTAGCCGGCGTGCACCGGCTTATGCATAATATTAAGGTTTTAAATACGGCAAAAGTAATTATTGTAATTGCCGGTATGGAGGGGGCTTTAGCAAGTTTAGTCAGCGGTTTGGTAAGCTGTCCGGTAATTGCTGTACCTACCAGCTGCGGGTATGGTGCTAGTTTTGGAGGGCTTTCCGCATTATTAAGTATGTTAAATAGCTGTTCTCCGGGTGTAACTGTGGTTAATATTGATAATGGTTTTGGAGCGGGGTATTTTGCAAGTTTGATTAATAAATAATATAAAAATAGCGTATAGCGGATAGCGTATAGAAAAACGATAAAAATTTTAAACTATCCGCTAAACGCTATACGTTGTAAAAGTAAAATAGGAGTTAAAAAACATGGCGCTTTCCGGGTTGGATATTTATAAATTATTGCCAAAAACTAATTGCCGTGAGTGTGGTTTCGCGACTTGCCTTGCTTTCGCGATGCAGCTTGCGAAAAAAGCAGTAAGTATTGATAAATGCCCTTATTTGAGCCGGCAAGCCAAAGAGATACTAGAAGCATCTTCTCAACCTCAGATAAAGCTTGTTACTATCGCAGAAGGGGATAATAAATTGCAGGTTGGCAATGAAACTGTGCTTTTTCGCCATGAAGAGAAATTTTTTAATCCTTGTGGTATAGGGATTATTATTGGGGATAATTTACCGGCTGAAGAAGTAAAGAAAAAAATATCCGTTATAAATGAGTTGAAATTCGAAAGGGTAGGCCAAGTTTTAAACATAGACCTTGTCGCGATAGAGTATTTAAAGAATAAAGATAATTTTTTAAAAGCAGTTGAAATTGTTTTAACAAATACAAAACTGGGTATTGTATTGATCTGTAAAGATCTTGAAATACTTAAACAGGCCCTGCAATTGTCTAGAGAGAGAAGGCCGTTAATTTATCATGCTGTGGCTGAGAATATGCTTGATATTTCTAAAATAGCGCTTGAATTTAAAGTCCCGCTGGTAGTTACAGAACCGGATTTAGGGAAATTAGCGGAGTTTACTAAAACTTTAAACAGCCAAGGAGTTAATGATTTAGTTCTGGATACAGGGAAAAAGAATATCGCGGATAAACTTTGGGATTTAACTCAAATTAGAAGGCAGGCGCTTAAAAAATCCAACCGTAATTTGGGATATCCGGTAATTACTATAGTTGATAATAATGACCCGTATGAAGAAATAATAGAAGCATCTACTTACGCGGCAAAATATGCTTCTATTGTTTTGCTTAGAGGCAGCCAGCCTTGGCAGATTCTAGCACTTTTAACCTTAAGGCAGAATATTTATACTGATCCGCAAAAGCCTTTACAGATAGAACCAAAGCTTTATCTTGTAGGCGCGGTAAATAATAAATCTCCTGTACTTGTGACTACTAATTTTTCACTTTCTTATTTTACTGTTTTAGGAGAGGTGGAAGCAAGTAAGATTCCCGCTTATATTATAAGTGTGGATACGGAAGGTATGTCGGTTTTAACCGCATGGGCAGCTGAAAAATTTACTCCTGAGAAAATTAGCGAATCAATAGAGAAATCAGCGGTTAAAGATCAGATTGCGCATAAAAAAATAATCATACCCGGGTATGTCGCGATGATCAGCGGAGATTTAGAAGATAAATCCGGATGGCAGGTTATTGTGGGGCCTAAGGAGGCGGCAGGTATACCGTCATTTTTGAAGAATTTGCCTTTATAGATATTTTAATGATTATATCTTTATGTCTAAATTAGTGTCATTGCGAGGACAAAGTCCGCGGCAATCTTATATAGGATTGCTTCGTCCCCCGACGTAACGTCGGGGTCCTCGCAATGACACGTTATTTATATTATGGAAAAATTCAAAGTTACATTTCCAGAAAAAAAAGTTGTAGAGGTTAGTAAAGACACGACAGTTTTGTCTGCCGCGGTTTCCGCGGGAGTTTATATAAATTCTGCCTGTGGAGGGCAGGGAGTTTGCGGCCGTTGTAAAGTGATTCTTAAAAAAGGGCATCTGTTGATGCAGCCGACCGGGATATTGACGGTTGATGATAAAAGAAAAGGTATTTATCTGGCTTGTATTTCTTTGATTCAGAGTGATGTTGAAATAGAAATTCCGCAGGAATCAAAAATAGATTTTGAAAAACCGCAGGATAATCTGCGTAAGCAAGGTATTTATTCTGAAATAGAAGAATTCCAGCCTGTAAAAGCAGCCGCAGAGCAGGAGGTTTTTAGTATACTTCCTATTATTAATAAGGTATACCTTGAGTTAACTGCTCCGGATTTGAATGATAAGGTTAGTGATTTAGACAGGTTGATACGCCAGTTGAAACACAATTTTAGCACTGATTCTGAATTTCATATTGGTATTGTAGATATCCGTAATTTAGGAGAAGTTTTAAGGTCTTCTGAATGGAAGATAACTGTTACTATAGCCAGAAAAGAGGATAGTTACGAAATTATACTTATTGAGCCGGGTGATACTTCAGGCAGAAATTTCGGTTTATGTTTTGATATAGGCACAACCACTATTTCCGGCCAGCTGGTAGATTTAAAAAATAATAAAGTATTAGGCACAAAAGTTGCCTTTAATAAGCAGGCAACATATGGCAGCGATGTTATTACCCGGATTATTTACGCCAGTGAACCTGAAGGGCTGGAAAAATTACATTGCGCGGTAGTAGAGGGGATGAATCAGATGATACATGAATTAATTATAGAACATTCAGTTGACCTTAATAATGTTACTTGCGTATTATGCGCTGGAAATACTACAATGATGCATCTTTTATTAAGGATTGATCCGACCTATATCAGGAGAGAGCCATATGTTCCTACGGCAAATTTACTGCCTGTTGTGCGCGCGCATGAAGCAGGTATTAATGTAAACCCCCGCGGGCTTTTATACTCTGTGGCTGGAGTGGCTAGTTATGTGGGAGCTGATATTACCAGTGGAATTTTATCCAGTGGAATTAATAGAAAAGAAGATTTGAGTATGTTAATTGATATAGGGACAAATGGTGAAATAGTGCTTGGAAATAAGGATTTTTTAGTGGCAAGTGCTGCGTCTGCCGGCCCGGCTTTTGAAGGAAGCGGAGTAAGCTGCGGAATGCGCGCTACAAGCGGCGCGATTCAAAAAGTTAAAATAGCTCCTAAAGAGTGGGAAGTGGAGTATAAGACTATTAATAATGTTAAAGCCAAGGGTATATGTGGGTCGGGATACATAGATTTGCTGGCTGAAATGCTTGTTTGTGGAATTTTGGATAAGGATGGAAAAATAAAGAATATAAATCATAGCCGCATACGAGAAACTGAATGGGGTAGAGAATTTGTAGTAGTGTTTAAGCAGGATGCGGATTCATCAAATGATATAGTTATAACAGAGACAGATATAGAGAATCTTAAACGCTCAAAAGCAGCTATTTATTCAGCGGTTTCTATTTTAGTAAACTATATGAGTTTTAGTTTTAATGATGTCCAGAATATATATATTGCTGGAGGTTTTGGTATAAGCATTGATATTAATAATGCTGTTAAAATAGGCCTGCTTCCAGATTTAAACAGGGATAAATTTTTATTTATCGGGAATAGTTCTTTATCAGGAGCCAGGCAAATGCTTTTGTCTTATGAGGCATTAAAAAGAGCAGATGAAATTGCCGCTTCAATTACGTATTTTGAATTATCAACAGAAGCAATGTATATGGATGAATATATGGCGGCTTTATTTTTTCCGCATACGGATTTAAACAGGTTTCCAAGTTTTAAAAGTTATTATTGATATAAAATTATATTTACTCCAATTCATAAGATATGTTAAAATTCTCTACGACAATTTTAACATATTCATCGGAGTCTGCGCCCCGCCTTGGCGGGGCTTGAGGAGATATCTATGGAATTAATGTTAGAGAAATGGTCTGGTAGTGTTGCCTGCGTAAAAATAGGGGCAAAAAAAGATGAAGGCGGCAGCCGTTCTAAAGTGATTACTATAGGCGGAGAAAAGACATTGCCTTTTTTGTCTAAAGAGCCGGCTGTTTTCTATAAACCGCTAACAGCTTTAGAAATTTGGGATGTTTCGCCTGTTGATTGGCCTGATGAGCTGGTTTCTGTGTATGGCAATGTTTTATCTGATCCTTTTAGCTGGGCGGAAAAATGCGTTAAAGAATATAAAGCAGATATCCTTTGTGTCCGGCTTCAGGGCGCTCATCCTGAGTTTGGAAATAAAACCGCTGATCAGGAGGCAAAGTTTATTAGTGATTTATTAAAGAAAGTTGAAGTTCCCTTGATAATATTAGGCTGCGGCGATGATGAAAAAGATAATCTTGTCCTTCCTGCTTGCAGCCAGGCGGCAAAAGGAGAACGTTGTTTAATCGGGAATGCTTTACAGGATAATTATAAGATTTTAACCGCGGCAGTTATGGCTGATGGCCATAGTATTATCGCGGAGTCCCCGATAGATATTAACATCGCAAAACAGCTTAATATTCTTATTTCTGATATAGGGCTTGCCTTGGAAAGGATTGTTATTAATCCTACTATTGGAGCGTTGGGTTATGGTTTAGAATATGCTTATTCTATTATGGAGCGTGCACGCCTCGCGGCATTAGCCGGGGATAAAGCATTAGCATGTCCGTTTATATGTTTTGTAGGGCAGGAAGCATGGAAAGTAAAAGAAGCGCAAATAAGTGTTAAAGAAATGCCTTCATGGGGCAGTCAGCGCGAGCGCGGGATAATCTGGGAGGCTGTTACCGCCACAGCCTTGATTCAGGCTGGAGCGGATATTTTGGTGATGCGCCATCCCAAGGCAGTAGAAAAGATAAATGAATATATAGATGAATTAATGAAAAAAACGTAATCCGTAAACCGTAACTGGTAACTGGTAAATGGTAATTTATGAAAAATTTTAAATACATAATTAAAAATACAAAACCTGTTTTTTTATTTTTAAAGTTTATTCGTTGGTTTTAAATTACGATTTACGGATTACTGATTACCAATTACCAATTACCAATTACTGATTACTGATTACAGTTTTTTAAAAATTTGGAGACTAATATGTTTATTATTGGCGAGTTAATTAACGGTATGTATTCTAATATAGGGCAGGCCATCAGGGATAAAGATAAAGCGGTTATACAAAAATGCGCTTTGGAACAAATTCAGGCGGGTGCTGACGCGTTGGATGTTAATTGCGGCACAGCTTCAAAAGACCCTGTTTCAGATATTAAATGGATGGTAGAAGCTATACAGGAAGTAACTGACAAAACTATAGTTTTAGATTCCAGCAAGCCTAAGGTTATTGAATCAGGGCTTAGCGTGATTAAGAATAAAGTAATGATTAATTCTACTACCGCGGATTATAATAAACTGGATATTTTAGTGCCGTTGGCAAAGAAACACAATGCGAAACTTATAGGCATTACTATTAGTTCTAAGGGCATACCGCAAAATAAAGACCAGAGAATGGAATTGGCGGCCAATATCATAGCCAGATGCGTTGAATTTGATTTTGATGTTGAAGACCTTTATTTAGACCCCATAGTACTTCCGATTAATGTCGCTCAGGTTCAAATGAAGGATATCCTTGAGACTATACATGAGTTTAAAATTATTTCAGAACCTGCCTGTAAAACAATTGTAGGGTTAAGTAATGTATCACAGGGGGCCAGCTCGCGCAGCATTATTAACCGTACTTTTCTTACTATTGCTATAGCTTTTGGTTTGGATGCCGCGATATTGGACCCTAAGGATTCTCAGCTTATAGACGCGGCAATAACCGCGGAATTGGTTTTGAATAAGCATATATTCTGTGATTCTTTTTTAGAGGCTTACAGAAGGAAATAATATGACAGCAAAGAAAGTATTAAGGCATATTTTCAGGTTTCACGGTTTTTTTGAAAGCATGAATTTTGCTTTGAAAGGCATGCGTTATTTATTTTTATACCACCGTAATATGCGCATCATATTTATGCTGGGATTTATTGCTTTTCTGCTGGGGGTATATTTAAAACTGGCGGGAATAGAGCTGGTTGCTTTATGTATTACTATCACTTTGGTGTTTATGGCCGAGATTTTTAATACGGCGATAGAGATGCTTATGAATATGGTAAGTATTAAATACCATATACGGGTTAAATTGGTAAAAGATATAGCCGCCGCGGTAGTCCTTTTGGCTTCTCTTAACGCGCTTGCTATAGGGTATAATCTTTTTACTAAAAGATTGTTTTTATTATTTAAAGCATTTTTTAATTAATTTTTTTCTTGCTAAAAAGCGATAAAAATAATAATATAGATAGATTGTTCTTAATAAAAAATTGGTTTATAATAATACAGAAAAGTGTTTGTATTCATAATGGCGGCGTAACTCAGCCTGATAGAGTAGTCGGCTCATACCCGATATGCCGCTGGTTTAAATCCAGCCGCCGCCACTATTTTTCACTACCAAAGCTTTAAGATATGTGGGATAAAATTTCGAATTCTTTTAGTTCTTTAAGCAAACATCACGCGTATAATAAGATAATTACTTCTTTAATCATAATCCTTGTAGCGATAATTCTTACTAAAATTGTCGCAGTCCTTTTCTATCATCTTCAGAAAAAAATTATAGCCAAATTAAATAAAGCCGGGATAAAAGGCACATCTGGCATTGAAACAAAGATTACTATAATCCGCAGGATCTGTGAAACAGGTATATATCTTTTTGCGCTGGCTACTTTCCTTAATCAATTTGTCGCGGTTAAGCATCTGGGGACGGCGTTTTTGGCTTCAGCAGGCGTGGCAGGTATAGTAATAGGGTTAGCCGCTCAGAGTACGCTTTCTAATATTATCGGCGGGATATGTATTTCTTTTTCACAACCGGTCCGGCTTAATGACGCGGTGATATTTAGAAATGAATTCGGCTGGATAGAAGAAATTTCCCTTATGCATACTGTAATACGTACATGGGATAACCGCAGGATTATTATTCCTAATAATGTTCTTAATAATGAAGTGGTGGAGAATTGGACTATCAAAGACCCGTCTTTAATAGGCGTGGTTATGGTTTATGTTGATTTTTTATGTGATCTGGAAAAAGTAAGGCAGTGGGTTAAGGAGATTGTAGATAATAGCCAGTACGCGATTGCGGATAAAATGTCGGTTGTGCAGGTGGTTGATTTTACAGAGAAGTCCATGGTTGTAAGAATCTTATGCAAGGGAATTGACGCGGGAAATACTTGGGATTTACGTTGTTATATAAGAGAGAATTTGATTAAAAGATTTAAAGAAGAAAAATTACCATTGCCACAAATAAGGATTCAAGATATTGGTAATCAGCAGAGAGCCATATGAGACTGTGCCAAATGAAGCTTTTGGGGGCATTTGTGTCATTGCGGGGAGTGAAACGACGAAGCAATCTCGACGAGGGTTAAGATTGCTTCGCCCTTCGGGGCTCGCAATGACACTCAAAAATGGCCATTTGCCCCAGTCTCATATAGAGAGAGGATGAGAAATGAATAAAATTGACTGTGATAAGTGTGAGAAACAGCATGCTTGTTGTGAAACCGGCGCGTGGGTAGATTTAGAAGAAGCTAAAAAGATCATGTCTTTGGGTATAAAGGGAGGAGAATTTCATCAGTTTGAGAAAGATGATGATTTTCCTTCTGGTTATTGTGTAGCCACAAGTTATAACAGCGGTCCGTGTACTTTCCTTACTCCTGAGGGATTATGCGAGATACATAAAATTGGTTATAACCTTAAGCCGTATTACTGCAAAGAATTTCCTTATGAAAATGGCAAGATAGCTTATTTTGCCAAAGAACTCTGCCTTGAATACAAAAAGATCAGGAAAAATAAATAATTACCGCCTAAAAGACAGCCTGAATCTTCCCAATTATAATTATGTTAATAAATAAAATTAAAGATACAATTAAAAAGTATAATCTTATTTCTCCAGGTGATAGAGTTCTAGCCGGAGTTTCCGGAGGGCCGGATTCAATGGCTCTGCTTTGTATTTTACATAAATTAAGCAAAGAATTGGGATTCAGTATTTATGCCGCGCATTTAGACCATATGCTAAGAAAAGATTCTGCTAAAGACCGCGGGTTTGTGGAAGATTTTTGCCGGCGCGTGGGTATAGTTTTTTATTCCACGCAAATAAATGTCCAGGAATTATCCCAAAAGGGTTCTTTGGAAGAGATTGCCAGAAACGCCCGATTTGGTTTCTTTTTTAATTTAGCAAAAAAAATAAAAGCAAAAAAGATTGCTCTTGGCCATAATCTTGATGATCAGGCTGAAACAGTACTGATGCGTATTATCAGAGGAGCGGGATTATATGGTTTGTCTGCTATCTTGCCCAAAAGACAGATTGCCGGTTTTTATATTATCCGTCCGTTGATAGAAATTAAACGTAAAGAGATAGAAGCTTTTTTAAAAAGGAAAAGTATTAAGCCGCGGATTGATAAGAGTAATTTTCAGGATATTTATTTTCGTAATAAAATAAGGAACAGCCTTTTGCCTTTATTGGAGAAAAAATATAATTGTAATATTAAAGCAGTGCTTAGCAGCCTTGCCGAGACAGCAGGTTATGATTATGATTATTTGAATAAAAATGCTGAAAAGGCGCTTAAACTTTTAGGCAAGACAATTAATAAGGATAAATATAACCGGCTGCATCCTGCTATACAGAGGCTGGTTTTACGTTTAAGCTTTTCGCGGATCAAAGGCGATACGAGGGGCATTACTTATAAACATATAAAGGAAATTGAAGATATGATTTTTGGCCGCCCGCTGGGGTCTGTGGTTGATTTGCCCAAGGGTGTATCAGTTGTTAAGAAAAAAAATAGTATTGTTTTTTTTAAGAGATAAAATCCTTGCGCATTGATATTTTACTCCAATTCAGAAGCCATGATAACATTATTTAAACGATAATTTTCTCATGTTCATCGGAGTCTGCGCAAAATCCTTGCGGATTTTGCTTGACATAATTTATTGTGCGTGATAAATTTAGGTTAACAGATTAATAACAAACTAAAGGAGGTGGAGGATGAGTGGTTGGCAAATGGTTCTATTAGAGCCTGCTAAAATGATCCTTGCACAAATCAGCCAGTTTATGGTTAACATTCTTCTCGTCATCATTATTCTTATCATCGGCTGGGTTGTCGCTGGATTCATTAAGACAGTAATTGTTAAAATCCTAAGGGCGATAAAAGTAGATGAGCTTTCTGAGCGAATCGAATTGGATAATATTCTTGCTAAAGGCGGCATTAAATATTCTCTTTCCGAGCTTATAGGTGTTGTATTTTACTGGTTGGCGCTTTTAATTACTTTTGTAGTAGCGGTTAATTCTATAGGCCTTACTATAGCCGCGGATTTATTAAACAGAGTTATTTTATACGTACCAAATATAATTGCCGCGATATTTATTCTTATATTAGGTATGTTTATTGGAGCTCTGTTAAAGAATATTGTCCAAACCATGGCAGTAAATGCCGGTGTTTCAGAGTCTAAGCTTTTAGGTAAAATAGTAGAAGCTGTTGTAATGATATTTGCTATCATTATAGCTCTGGAACAGTTGAATATCGGAGCTAAGACACTTCATTTAGCATTGAGTATGTTATTAGGGGCTCTTGGTTTAGGAGCTGCTTTAGCTTTTGGCCTTGGTTGTAAGGATTTAGCCGGAAAATATGTCGCGGAGTTTATTGAAAAAGTAAAAAATAAAAAATAATTTTCCGATAAGAAAAATTAAAGCCCCGCATTTAAAAAGTGCGGGGTTTTTTTATGGGTTAAATAGGCTCTTTAATCCTTCGACAGAAATCTCCGGTTTTAAAACCGGAGATGAATGTTGAGCCTGTTGCAAAACTCCATTTTGTCATCCTGCGCTTTCGCGCAGGATGACAACAATAGAGTTTCGCAACAGTTTCAATTTCAGGAAGGAAGTATTCTTATGGCTAATGCGCGCGGCAATACAGTAGGAAATTATTTGATTAAACGTTTGGAGCAGGCTGGATTAAAGCATATTTTTGGTGTGCCCGGGGATTATGTCCTGCGTTTCTTTGATTGTCTGGAAAAAAGCCATATAAAAGTTATATGCACATGTAATGAATTAAACGCGGGTTATGCCGCTGACGCGTATGCCCGCGGCAATGGAGTAGGTGCTGTTTGTGTCACTTATGGGGTAGGAGGTTTTAGTTTATTTAATGCCGCTGTAGGAGCTTTTGCGGAGCGTGTTCCCATGATTATTATTAGCGGGGGGCCGAATTTAAATGAACGTAAATACCATCATCTTCTTCATCATACAATCGGTGATATGAACCTGCAGTTTGATATTTATGAAAAAATAACAGCCGCGGCTGTTATTTTAACTAATCCAAAACAAGCGCCTCAACAGATTGATGAAACAATATCTGCCTGCCTGCGTTACAGGCGCCCGGTATATATAGAGATTCCTGTGGATATGGTTTCAGAGCCATGTGATGAACCGGCAGAATTTAGAGTTAATATATCTATAGCCAGTGATAAAGATTCACTTCAAGAAGCGCTTAATGAAGCAGCCGTAATGCTTGCCGGCGCGAAAACCCCTGCTATTTTAACCGGCGTAGAGCCGCACAGGCTTGGTATTAGGCCGCAGCTGCAAAAATTCATCGACCACTGCGGATATCCATTTGCTACTACATTGTTAGGAAAAGCTGTTTTACCGGAACAACACCCTCAGTTTTCCGGAGTATACAATGGCGGCATTGGTTCTGAATCTGCCCGTTATATTATTGAAGAAGCCGATGTATTGCTAAGTTTAGGAGCTTTAATGACGGATGTTAACTTAGGGATAGGAACAGCTAAACTTGATGCTTCAAAGATGATTGTGGCAAATTCAGATAACGTGCGTATAAAACACCATATTTATAATAATGTTAGTTTGGAAGATTTTATTAATGGATTATTTGAAAAATTGCCGCGGGGACAATTTGACACAAGCAGGTTTATTCACCCCTCTTGTGAATGTAAAAAAGAATTCTCTATTGTGCCTGAGCAGAAGATTACAATTAAGCGTTTTTATCAGAGGATAAACCGTTTTATAGATAAGAACAATATAATTGTTTCTGACACGGGAGATTCTTTATTTTGTTCCGCGGAACTTTTTTTGCCCGAAGGGTTAGAATATATCGGGCAGGCGTTTTATCTTTCTATAGGATATTCTATCCCTGCTTGTCTGGGAATTAATTTATCTTTGCCAAAGCACAGGCCGGTTGTATTTGTGGGAGACGGCGCTTTTCAGATGACCGCGCAGGAATTATCCACGATTATCCGCAATAAACTTAATCCGATAATTTTCCTGATGAATAATGATGGTTATACTATTGAGAGGGTGCTTAATGACGGGGCGTATAATGATATTAATATGTGGAAATATCATTTAATGCCGGAAGTATTTGGCGATGGCTGGGGATGTGAAGTTAAAACAGAAGGAGATTTGGAAGAAGCCCTTAATAAAGCTAAAGAGAAATCTGATCTTACCGTTTTAATTGAAGTCAGGCTGGATAAATGGGAGTGTTCTGAAAGCCTTAAGAAGTTAGGGCAGGCGTTTAATCCTAAGGCAGAAATCACCGGTTTTTAAACCGGTGATGAATGCAAGGTTGCCTCAGGAGGGAACCTTCTAAATTATCAATAGTGTTATGTGAAATATTGTTTTTAACGGTGTAGGAAAGTATAAACTTCCTACACCACTGAAAATTTTTAATAGTTATCACCAAAGGTAATTTTCTTGGTAAAAAGGAGCCTCGGACTTTAGTCCGAGGGGTTCCACTTTACACATAATCAAGTATACTACCTTTAATAAAAATAAGTGGAATTATTATAAGATATTGCGTATAATAAAATAATAACTAGCCAGTGTCCCTCCCGCAAAAATATTTTTTCTCTTATTTGGCTTAAAAATCCCCCTTAATCCCCCTTTTTCAAAGGGGGAGATTATGGTGGTATTTATAGGAGATAATAATATATATGAAAGAACAGAGTGACGAGAAGTACCGCCTGCTTTATGAGTCTTCCAGCGAAGCGATAATGATTCTTATTCCTAATGAGAGATTTATTGCTTGTAATCCTGCCACTGTCCAATTATTTGCCTGCAAAAATGAAGAGGAATTTATTTCTAAAACTCCTGCCGAACTCTCTCCTGAATACCAGCCGGATAAACAGCTTTCTAGGGAAAAAGCCGCTAAGATGATGTCTATAGCTATGGAAAAAGGGAAGAATATTTTTGAATGGACGCATAAACGGCTGAATGGAGAAGAGTTTGCTGCTATTGTTACTTTAACTAGGATGCAATGGGGGGGAAGAGATGTTTTGCAGTCAATCGTTAAGGATATTAGTGTGTTAAAAAATACTGAAAAAAAATTAAATGAAGCTAAAGAGTATCTTGAGTTAGTATTGAATTTGATTCCCAGCGCTGTGTATACTCTGGATATGTCCCGCAGGATTACCAGCTTTAATAAAAAGGCTGAAGAGATTACCGGTTATACCGCGGATGAAATGATTGGTAAAGAGTGCAGGGTATTCGCGGAGAGCCCCTGCAGGGATTTTTGCGGGTTGTTTTCAGATGAGGTTAAGAAGCCGGTTATTGGCAAGGAATGCACGATAATCAGAAAAGACGGCCAGCGCAGGTTTGTTTATAAGAACGCGGATTTGATTAGGGACGCGCAAGGCAGGGTTATCGCGGGTATTGAAAGTTTTGAAGATATTACTGAAAGAAGAAGAATAGAAAAAGAAAAAGCGGAATTATTCTTTGAGCGCGCTGAACGCGTTAAAGAATTAAATTGCCTTTATGGCATTTCTAAGATTGTTGAGGAACCGAATATTACACTGGAAGAAATATTGCAGTCAGTTGTGGATATAATGCCGCCGGCTTTTCAATTTCCTGATAATGTCCGCGTGAGGATAATATTTGAATCAAAAGAATTTAAGACATCCGGATTTAAAGAGGGAGAATGGAAGCAATCAGCGGATATTAAAGCGCATGGAGATAAAATCGGGGTTATGGAAATTTTTTATACGGGAGAAAAACCGGCAGGCGCTGAAAGGACTTTTTCTAAAGAAGAAGAGGATTTGATAAACGCGGTTGTTGAACGTTTGGGCAGGATTATTGAGCGGCATAACTTCGAGATTAGTTTAAAAAAATCTTATGATGAATTAGAAAATAAAGTTAAAGAGAGGACTAAAGAATTGCGGGAGAATCTTGATGA
>JBDRLG010000151.1:0-12640 GCA_043813255.1 Candidatus Omnitrophota bacterium | reverse complement strand
TAATGTTTTATTCTCTGTGTCATCTATCAACTGCGCGCACATATTTTTTAAACTTCTATGGACTACCAGCCTTGGGACTTGGCCTGTACCGCTTATACGCAACCGAATTTTTTTGTGCCGCTTTATTCTCTGTAATTCTTTTTTATCACGCATATCTATTCCTTGCTCCTCAATAATGCTTCTAGGTTTTTATACTTTGCATTATTGACTCCGTAGTATACTGAGAAAATTATCGTAAGAGAATTTTCCAGTGCTTATACTATGGAGCAGGTTTCTTTTCAATAATGCTTTCAGGTTTTTATACTTTACTTCTTTAAACGGCTATTCAATAGCGCTATTTTTTCATCAGCATATTTAGCTTCATCCACATTTAATGCCGCAACCCTTTTATAAATATTCACTGCTTCTTTAAAATTATCTCTATCTTCATAAATAGCTGCTACTCTTAGTAAAGCCTTAACGATTAAATCATTATTTTCTGAATATAAATATGAAACCTTGAGATAACCCTCTATTGCCTGATCAAATTTTGCCTGCGCCTGTTGTATTTCCGCTATTTTAAATTGGATAGAACTTATTTCTTTAATCGGGACTAAATCAAGGCTTTTAGTATAAAACTCTATCGCCTTTTCATAATTAACCATCTTAAAATAAGTTTCCGCCATTTTAGGGTATATCAGATTTGCTAAATTCTGATACTTGTCAAAGACATCATTATAGATATTAAGGGCTAATTCATATTTTTCCTGTCTTGTATATATATCAGCGATAGCAATTGCCGCGCTTCCTGCCAAATCAGATTTAGCCAAACTGATTACTTTTTTAAAGTTATCTATAGCTTCTGCGTCTTTTGATTCTTCAGCAAAACTTGATGCTAAAACATAATAAGCATCACAAACTAAGTTACTTTTTGGAAAATCTTGTATAAGTGAATAAAAATACCTCCGGGATAAACTAAGGTCATTATGCCTGTAATAGTATTCTCCCAGCCACCACATTATTTCTGGAGTCAGTTTTGAATCAGGATATTTAGCGCGCAAAGCCTTAAATCTATTCATCGCCTTTTTTTCATTGCCCATCCGGTAAAAACAATCCGCTATTTCATATTCGCATTTTTGAGAAAGTTCATTATCATGCCCATACGCCCTGATAACATTTTTAAATACATCTATCGCCTCAGTAAATTTTTCTAAATTATACAAACTAGTCCCCAGTAAATATATTGCCTGCGGGTTTAAATTGCTATTCTTAAACTCCTGCTGAAAATTATTAAAAATCTCTCTGCTTGAATTATAATCCTGCAGTTGAAAATAAGCCAATCCCAAAGCGTAAGAAGAATCATCTAAAAGTTTTGAATCCGGAAAATTCGCTTTGAGTTTTTTAAACGCGATTATTGCCGCGTCATAATTTGATATTTTAAGGAATGCCAGCCCTAACTGATACTGTACATAATCGCTGTAAAAATTATCCGGATAATTCTTAAGAATATTATCATATGCCTCAATCGCTTTATTAATATCTCCTGAATCCAAATAAGCATCTCCTATCTGGCACACCGCTGAAATCTTCACAACTTTGTCTTCACTGGACTTAACAATTTTATTAAACTCATCTATTGCCGCTTTAAAATCCCCTTCTTTAAGATATACCCACGCCAGCCCATAGTGCAGTTTATCAACTATTTCTTGCGGGGCCGCGGAGGAAATAAACGATTCCGCTTCTTTATATAAACCTAAAGCATCTTTATATTCGGCCAGATTATAAGATACTTCTGCCTGCCCTATATAAGCCTGAATTTTTACTAACAGGTCACTGGTTTCAACCTTTAGCTGTTCATATATTTTTTTAGCTTCATCTAATAAATTAGTTTCAGTCATTAGCAGGGCTTTGCCGAATAAGAAAATATCCCTGCTTGAACGTTCCAATTTGTCTATTTTTACCCGGGCAAAATTATTTTCAGCATCTTTATACTTTTTAAGCTTTAAACACGCCCAGCCCAACCCTAAGCTGGATAGAGCTTTTATCCTCTCATCTTTTGTATTTGATAACGCGTTTAAATATTCAGTTTCAGCATCATTAAAATTATTTAAATAATACTCTGCCTCTGCCAGATAAAAATAAAAATAAGGCAATTTTTCTGTATCTCTGGCATATATTCTTAAATAGAATTTTAATTTTTCTTTTAAAACAGAATAATCTTTTAAATTATATAAGCATTCTATGATTTTAAACCGCGCGTCCTGAATAAATGGCTCTGACGCGTGTTTTTCTTCAATTATACTAAAGTATTCCAAGGCCTGCCTATAATCCTGCTGCTGGAATAAACACCAGCCTAAAGAATAAATACCCGGGACTAAAAATACTGATTTGGGGAAACCATCTGCTATTTTCCTGTAATATTCCGCGGCTTTAATAAAATTATTGCCCCTAAAATGCACCTCCGCGATCCAATAAAAAATTTCATCCCGCAAATCTCTAATAGCCGGGTCATTCTCAATGGCGCTGAACTTTTCTAAAGCATTGTTATATTTATTCTGGTTAAAATAGCATTTGCCAATTAATAAATTTACTTTCTGCTTATTTTTTGAATCAGAATAAGTCTTTAAGAAACGCTCTAAAAGATCCAGGCTCACTTCATAAAAACCATCATCAAAAGCTCTCTCTGCCACAAAAAGAGTTTCCTCTTCTTTTGTCTCTTGTGAAAAAACAACAGAAAACAGAGGACAGAAAACAGAAAATAAAAAACAGAAAATAAAAAATAAAAAACAGAAAAATCTTATTTGCCTCTGACTTCTGCCCTCTATCTTCTGTTTTCGTAATAATCCAGCTCTTGGAAGTATTCGTGTCATTGCGAGAAGCCGCAGCGACGAAGCAATCTTAAAAAGGATTGCTTCGCCCCAAAAGGGGCTCGCAATGACACCAACGGATGCTTCTAAAGGCTGAACTATTACCTGTTTTCTGGCTTCTAACTTCTGTATTCTGATACCTATACTCATTAAACTATGCCTCTCTATTACTCTTTCTCCAATACTTCTTTCAAAAACTGCCCGGTATAAGAATTATTTACCTTAATTAATTCCTGAGGGGAACAAGCCGCTACAAGATTTCCTCCATTATCTCCCCCTTCAGGGCCTAAATCAATAATATAATCCGCGCATTTTATTACTTCTAAATTATGCTCTATTACTACCACTGTATTGCCCTTATCTACCAAACGCTGCAGGACACTTAAAAGCTTATCCACATCCGCGAAATGTAAGCCTGTAGTTGGTTCATCCAGTATATATAACGTCCTGCCTGTTGAACGCTTGCTTAATTCCGCTGATAACTTAAGCCTCTGGGCCTCTCCCCCTGATAAAGTAGTAGCGAATTGCCCTAATTCTATATACCCTAACCCAACCTCATTTAATGTCTGTAATATATTTTTTATTTTAGGGATATTAACAAATAACTCCAAGGCCTCTTCTATCGTCATTCCTAAAACATCTGAAATAGACTTACCTTTATATTTTACATCTAAAGTCGCTTCATTAAAACGCCTGCCATTACAAACATCGCACTTAACATAAACATCCGGCAAAAAATGCATTTCTATTTTTTTTATCCCGTCTCCCATGCACGCTTCACAGCGCCCGCCCTTAACATTAAAAGAAAACCTTCCAGGTTTATAGCCCCTTAAACGGGAATCCGCGAGATTACTAAAAAGCTCTCTGACATGGTTAAAAACTCCTGAATATGTAGCCGGATTCGAACGAGGGGTCCTTCCTATAGGAGACTGGTCAACTACGATTACCTTATCAATATGCTCTATACCTATAATTGTATCATAAAATCCGGGTTTGTCTTTTGATTTATACAGCTTTTGCGCTATGGCCCGGTAAAATATATCATTAATAAGAGTAGACTTACCTGAACCGGAAACCCCGGTAACACAGATAAATACTCCTAGAGGGAATTTAACATCTATATTCTTCAAATTATGTTCTCTAGCGCCCTTTACTTCTAAAAATTTATTCTTCTGCCAAGGCCTTGCTGTTTTAGGGGCCTGAATTTTTAATTCCCGCCTTAAATACTTTGCCGTGAGAGAATCAGACTTTTCTAATAAATCACTGCCTTTACCGGCAAACACTACTTTCCCGCCGTGAGTTCCGGCTCCCGGGCCAAGGTCAACAATAAAATCCGCGGCGCGTATAGTATATTCATCATGCTCCACAACTATCAAGGTATTGCCTAAATCCCTTAGTGATTTCAATGTAGACAACAACTTATTATTATCCTTTTGATGTAAACCAATACTGGGCTCATCTAAGATATATATTACTCCCACCAACCCTGAACCTACCTGAGTGGCAAGCCGTATCCTTTGGGCCTCTCCTCCTGAGAGAGTCGAACTCTTACGTTCCAAAGTCAGATATTCCAAGCCTACATCAATACAAAATTTAAGGCGGCGCGTTATCTCTTTCAAAATCTGTACTGCTATTGTCTTTTGCCTGTCGGATAATTTCAAATCAGAGAAAAAATCATAGGCTTGTTTAATTGGCATCTGTGTAACCTGCCAGATATTCTTCCCATTAATAACAACAGCCAAACTCTCTTTCCTTAATCTTGACCCGTTACAAGAAGGACAGGCAAGGCAAGACAAAAACCGTGAAATCTCTTCTTTTAAATAATCACTGTCTGTCTGTTTAAATAACCTCTCCAGATGAGGGATAATACCTTCGAAAGGCCTGCCTGCCTGCCGGCCAGACAGGCCCGATATAAATTCATCACTGCCATGAATAACAGCTTTCTGTATACTCTTATTTAATTTCTTAAAAGGGGTATCTAAACTAAACTTAAGTTTTTCCGCCAGTTCCCTTAATAACCAGCGGTAATAAAGTATATATCCCCTGCCGCCTCTTTTCCATACTTCAATAGCCCCCTCATTTATAGATTTATTCTTATCAGGGATTATTAAATCCAAATCGAATTCAAATTTAGTCCCCAAGCCATTACATGCAGGGCAAGCCCCATAAGGAGAATTAAAAGAAAAAATCCTGGGCTCTACTTCAGAATAATTAATCCCGCATTTCTGGCAGGCATATTGTTCGCTATATACATCGTCCATAGTCCATAGTCTATGGTCCATAGATTTATTTTGTATATGGCCTATTGACTGTGGTTTATTGACTATAACCATGCCCTTGCCTGTTTTAAGCGCTGTCTCAATTGAATCTGTGAGCCTTTTCTTAATATCTGGTTTTATTATAAGCCTATCTACCACTACTTCTATATTGTGTATATTATATTTTTTTAGCTTAATCTTCGCGGGTAATTCATGAATAGCGCCGTCTACGCGAACCCTGACAAAGCCCGCTTTTTGTATCTGCGCGAATATATCCTTGCATTCTCCTTTCCTTCCGCTTATTACCGGAGCCAATATCTGAATTTCTGTGCCTAAAGGCAGCTGCATTATTTTTTTAATTATTTCCTGAGAACTCTGTTTTTCCACAGGCTGGCCGCATTGATAACATAATATTTTTCCTATGCGCGCGAAAAGCAGCCTTAAATAATCATATATTTCTGTCTGCGTGCCGACTGTGGAACGCGGGTTACTGCCGGCAGACCTTTGCTCTATAGATATGGCAGGAGAAAGCCCTTCTATATATTCCACATCCGGCTTCTGTAATTGTTCCAAAAACTGCCGCGCGTAACTAGAAAGGCTTTCCACATAACGCCGCTGGCCTTCCGCGTAAATAGTATCAAACGCGAGGCTTGATTTTCCTGAACCGGAAAGCCCTGTGATAACTATTAATTTATTGCGCGGCAAAGCTAAATCTATATTCTTAAGGTTATGCTGTTTAGCCCCGCGTATAATTATAAATTCATTTTGCATTTCAAGAAAAATCCGCAAGGATTTCTCCGCAGACTCCGATTCTTATGAATCGGAGTAAAATATGATTCATTTCACAATAATTACGAAAGAACCTGAAATATGAGTCTGTTGCAAAATACCTCAAATTTGTCATTCTGTCCCGACGTAACGTCGGGGCAGAATCTATAAAAATTTTATCGTCGATAATAGATCCTGCGCTTTCGCGCAGGATGACAGAAATAGAGTTTTGCAATATACTTTCCTGTTATACCGTAAAAAATTATTAACCCCGACGCCCCGATCGAACTGAAATGTCGGAAAACATCGGGGCTGCCGGGGTTAATAATTTTTTATCTCTTCTTCTTTTTTTTCTTGCCGCCTCTTTTCATCTTAGCGCAGGAAACATCTCCCTGTTTATCGACAAAATAAAGGTAACCCTCTTTTCTCTTGATGCCGCATTTAGTTACTTTTTTGGGGTTGCCGCCTTTTTTACCGCCTCTTGCCATTTTAGCACAAGAAACATCTCCCTGTTTGTCTACATAATAGAGATATCCTTTTTCTCTCTTTATGCCTACCTTAGTTACTTTTTCAGCCATGTTTTAATTCACCTCCTCTCGATATATAAGTTTATAAGCCGTAAGTTGTATACCGTAAGTAAAAAAACTTTTTTAGATTCTCATCTTTAAGACTTAAAACTTACGACTTAAGACTTACGACTTTTTCATGTCCCGATTCTCACGGGTTCCAATATTTGTTTTAAAGTGCCTATAGCCGCCAATACTGCCAGAAAACTGGTTTTCGGATTAGAAGGATGCAAAATATTTTCTGTGCGCGTGAAAACTCTCCCCGAGTCAGAATCTATCTGGATTTCATGTATATTCTTTTTTACTAAAGGAGAAGCGATAATCCTGACAAAAGTCTTTTTTTCCCCAATGCCTGCCAAACTCAAGACCGCGGCAACATTAATATTCTGAGGAAAATATTTTACTGCTTCACAAGCAGGGCCTGAAAATAAAATCTTATCTTTCTTGATACCATCTAATTTGATGCCTCTTTCTTCAATAAATTTTACGCCTTTAAATGAAAGCGGATTTTTGCGCGTTGTAAGTGTTATTTTTTTGATCTTGCTTATTTTGGCGGCCTTTACAGCATCAATGCCGCAGATAGCCCCGCTGGGAATATAAACTTTACAATTATTCTTTTCTGCCAAAGAACGCATCTGTTTAAGCCGGTTGATAACTCCGCCCACACTCATAATTATAATATCCCGCCCTTTATTCAAAGCCTCTCTTGCGGCATCCCATGAAACTTTGCTGGAAGCCGCCTCTATTATTAAATCACACTTCTCAATTAAAAGGCTATAATTATCTACTGCTAAAACATCTTTCTTAGAAACTAATTTTGACAGTGCTTTAGCTTTTTTAGTATTTATATCATAAAGGCCGCATAACCGCGCCTTTTCAGCCATATCCCTTACAATAGCCTTTGCCAGAGAAGTCCCTATTGCCCCGCATCCAATAATACCGATTTTTAGTTTAGACATATATTTCCGTAATCCGTAAACCGTCCCGCCTTGGCGGGACTAATTACGGCTTTATAATCACATTATCAATCAACCGTGTCTTACCTATATATACTGCTAAAACAATAAGGCAATTCCCTGAAACCTGTTTAACCGGCTTTAAATCATTTAAGTTCACTATTGAAACATAATCTATTTTGGCTGTTTTTTTCTTTAAAATAAGCTGTTTCATTATTTTTATGATTTTATCCGCGTTAACAACTCCTGCTTTAATCAGGCTTTTTGCTAAATTTAATGACTGGGACAATACCAAAGCATCTTGTTTTTCTTTATCATTCAAATAAACATTCCTTGAACTTAATGCCAAGCCGTTTTTCTGGCGTATAATAGGCAGGGCTTTTATTTTAACCGGAATATTTAAATCCTCAACCATCCTTTTTACAATAACTGCCTGCTGGGCATCCTTTTGTCCAAAATAAGCATTATCCGGGCAGACAATATTAAAAAGTTTTGCCACAACTGTCGCTACTCCTTTAAAATGCACGGGCCGCGATTTGCCACAAAGTAAATTACTTAATCCTTCTGAAGAAACATATGTGCGGTAGCCTTCCGGATACATCTGTTTTATTGAAGGATAAAAGATAAAATCAACGCCTTCTTTCTTACAAATAAAGCTGTCTTTTTTTATAACACGGGGATAACATTTAAAATCTTCTTTTGGAGAGAATTGCGAAGGATTAACAAAAATACTTACTACAACAGTATTATTTTCAGAACGCGCTTTTCTAATTAGACTTATATGCCCATCATGCAAAGCTCCCATAGTAGGGACAAATCCAATAGATTCTCCTTTGCGCCGTATACCGGAAGAAATCATCTGCATTTGTCTGGGAAAACTTATAATTTTCATATAATTTCAGATAAAGGAGTTATCACAAAATCCCGTTCAAACATCCTCGGGTGTGGAACAATAAGGTTTTTCGTATTTATTACTTTATCCGCGTAAAGCAAAACATCCAAATCTATAACGCGGGGGCCATTACGAACGGTTTTTTTCCTGCCAAGCCCGCGTTCAATTTGTTTTAGTTGTTTTAATAATACCGCGGGGCTAAGCTTTGTATTAATTTTTAAGGCTCCATTAAAAAAATCATTCTGATTCAAAGGACCGCCTTGAGGCTTAGTCTGGATCAGCTTTGAAACTTTAATTACTTTTGTATTTTTCAATAAATTAATCCCTTTAATCGCTGTTTTTATATTTTCACGCCTGTCGCCTAAATTTGAGCCTACGCCTAAATAACAAATAGTCACCTAAAAATCCTCTTTAAAAACCGTAATCCGTAATCGGTAAATCGTAATCGGTAATTTTTGAGTCATTCGTGAATATTGTGAAGCAATTATGAGAACTCTTTGATAAATAACGGGATATGTAAAAAGTTCACTTGCTCCCTTGTTTTGTATTCTTTAGCTGCATTAAGAGGCTGGTTTATGAGCGGAAAAGTTTTTCGGAATCTTTCGGTGAGGACTGTTTGAGCCCGTCCTGGCTCGTAAGAGCCGACGGGCGAGTTCCGCAGCCGCCGAAAAACTTTTTCGCGAATGCCTCAGCAGATAAAGAATACAAAACAAGGGGGGAAACGCTAAAGTTCACAATATTTACGAAAGAACCACATTATTCATTGAATTCAAATTTCAAAAGTTCTGAGAGTATTTTCCCTGCCCAGCGGAAAATATTATTTTGTTGAATAATATGCCGCATCTTTATCATTCTTTTTGCGCGTTCTTCTTCGGGTAAAGTTATGGCTGTGTAAATGCCCTCACTAAACTCTTCTCTGTCATAGGGGTTTATCAGAATAGCATCTGTTAATTCTCTTGAAGCTCCGGTAAACTGGCTCAAAACAAGCATGCCTTTGCCGTCTGAACGGCTGGAAACAAACTCTTTGGCTACAAGGTTCATGCCGTCATGCAATGAGCTTATAATACAGATATCCGCCAAACGGTAAAAAGATAACAATTCTTTAAATGCCAAATGCCTTCTAACCATAATTACCGGATTCCACCCCGAAGTAGAATGTTTCCAATTTATCTGCTCTACCAAAGCATTGATTTCATCATTCAAGGATTTATATTTAGCGATATGTATACGGCTTATTTCTCCCATCTGCAGAAAAACCACTTTTTCCTTAAGTTCAGGGTGTTTTTCAAATAAAGTATCTATCGCAAGAAGCCTCTCCGGGATACCTTTTGTATAATCAATACGGTCCAGCCCAAGCAAAACCTTATACCCTGAAATACCAAATTCTTCTTTTAATAATTCTTTATCCCTTTCTACTTCCTCAGAAGCCGCAACCTCGCTTACCCCATCAAAATCCACGCTGATAGGATAAGGCCTGATTAAGGTTTCATGCCCCTGACACATAACTGAAAAACGCTCGCGGTCAATCTTACTCTCTAATTCCCTGTCAATAGCGTCAAGAAAATTATCCCGCTGATAACGTATATGAAACCCTAACAGGTCATTAGCCAGAAGCCCTTCCAAAAGTTCTTTTCTTTGAGGACAGATCCTAAAAGACTCATAACTTGGCCATGGGATATGCCAAAAATGGGCTACAACCAACTGGCCCGGGGCTAATTCTTTAAGGTATTTGGCTACCAGGCATAAATGATAATCTTGTATCCAGACAAAGGCTTTTCTATTCCCGATTTCCTGCAGTATAGCTCTGGCAAACCTTTGATTTACTTCTTTATAGGATAACCAGTCTTCCTGCCTAAATACCGGCCTGACAAATGCCATATGGCACATAGGCCATAGAGCTTCGTTTGAATAACCAAAATAATAGCCGTTCTCTTCTTCTTTACTTAACCATACACGCCTGAGCGTATAAGAAGGATTATCCGGAGGAACCATTACTTTCCCATCAGCTCCAGTAACCTTTTTATCCGCTTCTCCGCTTCCATAAGCCACCCAAAGGCCATTACAAACCTGCATAACCGGGTCTAAAGCGGCAACAACTCCCCCTGTGCCTCTAAAACATTCTGTTTTGCCTTTCTTATACAAATGGATATACGGTTCTCTGTTAGAGGCAATAACAAATAAATAATCACCCATTTTTTCTTTTATTAACTGTTTAAGGCTGTCCCTTGTCCACATAATCCCTATACCCCCATTTTCAGCCGGATACTCATATCTATCAGCGTCCTGATTAAAAATGATTTTAAAAAATAAATAGCCAGAATAGCGATCACCGGAGAAATATCTATCCCAAAGCTAGAACCTAACGGCAGTATCCTTCTTATCGGGCTTAATACCGGTTCTGTTACTTTATACAAGAACTGCACCACAGGATTATAAGGATCCGGGCTTACCCAGCTGATTAAAGCCCTGATAATAATAACCCAATACATAAATGTAAGGCAAACATTCAATACTTTAGCCAATGCAATCAATAAATTAGAAAAAACGAACATCTTCTACACCACCCTTTCTCTTTTCTTTTTCCCAAGTTGTAAAACAATCTCTGTAAGCGCGGAAAGAAGGCTTTTTAGAAAAATTCCAGCGCACTAACCCAAAATAATCTATAGCGTTATTCCAATGCTGCCTGCAATCCCGGAAAAACGCCCAAAATACCCTCTCTACCCCCTCAGAATAAATAAGATTACTAAAAACCTCATTAACCCATTCAGCCTGTTTTTTTTCATCAGGGGATTTTCCCATCCATGAATTAGCAGTTTTTATGCCTGTCCGGACTCCCGGGCAGCCTATTTCAGTAATCCATATCTTCTTTAAGCCATCGCCGTTTCTTTTCATTATTTTATATGCCTGCTTCGGATAACTCAAGACTCTCTTTATCGCGCCTCTATGAAACGGTGATTCAAAAATATGGATATTAAGTATGTCGAAATAATCTTTCGCGCCGTTATCATAAAGCCTGTTAACGCTGATAAGTCCTTTAGCAAACCCCCCGTTTAAAATCTTACATTCCGGGTCAGTTTTTTTTGCCGCGGTATAAACATCTTTGAGTAAGCCGCAATAACTTTTTAAGCCATCCTGCTGCTGCCAGTATGTTGAAGAATCCGGCTCATTCCATATTTCCCAATGTTTTACTATACCTTTATAGCGGCTGATAACCTTAACAGCATAATCCACAAACAGCTTATTATTAACCGGCTTACAATTCCATTGCCCGCAGGAAGAAGCCCAGTCAGCGCTATAATCCAAAATACCCAGTATTTTTATGCCTCTCTGGCTAAGCACCTTTACTATTAAATCATATTTATTAAAATCAAATTTTCCTCTTACGGGTTCAATATCCTGCCAAATAAAATCCAGCCTGACCCAGCCGGCTCCGGATTCTTTAATCAGCGCGGCGGCTTTATTTAATGATTTTTCATTTGGATATTTATAACTATTCCAGTCATGATTCCAGTGTAAAAATGCCAGGACGCCAAAAGGGTTATTATCAGCTTTTATATTTTGCGCGTAAAATTTACTATGCGTAAATAATATAGCTAATATCATTATAAACACTATAAAAATTATTTTATTCATGCGGCAACTGTTCAATATTAATGTAATCTGTAAAGGTTATACTCTCGCCTAATTCTTCTTTTACCACCCTTATCCTGTCAGGCACATAAGGATGGGTTTTAAAATAAGATTTCGGCCTCAAAGGCCTTCTCTTTTCTATCTCCTGCAGTTTTTCTAAAAAAGAAATCATCCCGTGAGGATCATAGCCGGCCAGCTTGGCGTAACGCGCTCCCAGTTGGTCAGCCAAAAGTTCATCCTCTCTTGAATACCCGGTCATCAACTGAGTAAAGGCGATATCCGCGGCACTGCCTGCCTGCGCTGTCTGAGGGGCTGAAGCAATTAAAATCCTCAAGATAGAATACCCCATCATGCCCTGAAGTTTTTTAATACTGTGGCGCGCCACAATATGGCCGACTTCGTGAGCAATTACCCCTGCTAATTCATCATCATTATCAACTTTTTCTACCAGCCCTTTATTGATATACACATACCCTCCGGGCAAAGACACGGCATTGACTTCTTCTTCATCCAAAACTTTAAAATAATATTCAATTTCTTTTCTGTCGCATACCGCGGCTATTTTTTTCCCGATATCTTCAACCCGCTTTTGTATTAAAGGGTCATCTGCGAATTTATACTCCTTCTCCACCTCTCTAGCAATTGACCTTCCCATCTGGACTTCTTTATCAGTGCTATAAAAATAAGCCTCTTCTTCTCCGGTCACTATATTATATTCGGTTGA
>JBDRLG010000150.1:0-54045 GCA_043813255.1 Candidatus Omnitrophota bacterium | reverse complement strand
ATTATGATAATTGCTATCGTCGGTAAAATGTTTTTGAGATATTATTAGCGTGTCATTGCGAGGAACGAAGTGACGAAGCAATCCTTCGACGATAAGATTGCTTCGCTTCGCTCGCAATGACACTAATTTGGACAGTAATGATAATAAATAATCCATAAATTTTTAAATTATGTCTTTTTTATTTTCATATCAAGGGATCCTCTCTCATAGATGTAAATTATTAGATATTTTCCGATAAACTCTTTCCCTGTTATCAACCGCGCTAAAATATTTTTGCGCCAGCCCCCAGAGCGATTCTACTTTTCCCAGCATTAAAAACCCATCTTTATTTAATACCCTGTAAAAATTCAAATACACCCTTTCCTGCAGAGGCTTAGAAAAATATATTACCACATTCCTACAAAGTATCAAATCTATATTTTGTAAAAATTCATCCGACACAAGATTATGCGTTTTAAAACGGGCAAGCCGCTTCACATTTTCATTAACAATATAATTATCCGCCTGTTTGCTAAAATATTTTTTAAGCATCTCGCTGTTAATTTCTTTCAGGCTCTTCTCGTTATAAACCCCAAGCTTGGCTTTTTCAACGCAGGCAGGGTCAATATCAGTGCCATAAACTACAATATCAAAATCAGGTATTTTATCTTTTAACGCTTCCATGAATAATACCGCAATACTATACGTCTCTTCTCCAAAACTGGAACCCGCGCTCCACGCGCGGATATTTTTCTTGCCCAGCTTTCTCTTAGCCTCTATAATTTCAGGAATAATCTTTTCCCCTAACACCGCAAAACTTTCCGGATTCCTGAAAAACTCAGTAACATTTATAGTCAGCTCTTCAATAAGCTTATCGTATTCCTGCATATTTTCATTTAAATACACCACATAATCTGAATAATCCTTACAACCAACATCCCTCAACCTCGCGTCTATCCTTCTTTTTAACGTATTACTGCGGTAAGAGCTAAAATCCACGCCCTTATTCCTGTGTATTTTTTCCAATAAGAATTTAAAATCTAATTCATTCATATTTTAGCGTATAGAAAAAATAGCGCATAGGAAATAGTAGATAGCGTTTAGTAAAACAAAAAATTTCTAACTATACGCTATCTACTATACGCTAAACGCTATATTTTTCTATATATCTTATTATAGCTGTCAAATTCAACATACCCTTCTGTTACATCTTTCCATAAAGACTCCGTAAGCCCCAAAACCAGAAATCCGCCTTTATTCAGGGACTTATAGAATTTTTCAAGGCATAACTGCTGTAATTCACGCTTGAAATAAATAAATAAATTCCTGCAAAGTATCAAGTCTATATTGCGAAGCGGTTCATCTTTGACTATATCATGCTGTTTAAAAAAAAGGTATTTATTCAATTCCTTTTTGCGCCAGAAACGCTTATTGCCCATATCCAAAAAATATTTTTCTTTTAATCCCGCGGGCATATCTTTAAATTCATACTCATCATAAACGCCGTCTTTTGCCTTTTCTATACTCCATTTATCGATATCCGTGCCATAAATAGCAATCTGCTGAATATCAAAATTTTCTTTTAGGTATTCCGCGATAAGAATCAAAACAGTAGTAGATTCTTCTCCCCCTGAACAACCACAGCTCCAGATACGCGCACTTTTCTTATTCTTAAGGGCCTCTTTATTAAATAATTCCGGCAGGATATTTTCATATACAGCATCAAAGACCTTTGAATCTCTGTAAAACTGCGTAGTATGAATAGTAAGAGAATCAAGCAAAGCATCCATTTCTTCTCTGCTGTTTTCAAGCAGGCGCATATATTCTTCATAAGATGATTTTTTATTCGCGCGAAGGCGGGTAGCTACGCGGCGGCACAAAAGTTTTTCGCGGTATTGAGAAAAATCAATAGCCCTTTCTTTAAAAACTTTATTTAATAATACTTTTAATTCCTGATAATCTTCCATGTCCACCATAAATAATATTAGTTCGGAGTGGGGAGTTCGGAGGCCGTTCGCTTCGCTCACTGGAGCAAATCTTTTACTCCTAACCCCAAACTCCTGACTCCTGACTCCCAACTTAAAACTCCCAACTAAACAACATGCCTTGGATTATTCTTTACTTTTTCTATTGCCTTAGTTAATTCCTTAATCACATCTACCTGGAACTGCGCTTTTATAGCCTCCATTTTAACATAAGCCCTGCCCATATCAGTAACCGCGTATTTAGCGGGCAGGTTATTTAATGCCAATGCCACGATATCAATCCTGCATCTCTGACACTTACACGCTTTTTTATCTTTGCTTATAAGGTCATTAAAGACCTGCGTTACCAGCTCTTCCATATAATTCCTGAATTCCATATCTGCCTCCCAACAAAAAACCCCTGATTCAATAAAGATGAATAATCAGAGGTTGCATTACAATTAAATTAAATTATATTATGTATATTATATCATTGTTTAAATCATATTACATCAAAAAAAATAAATAAAACTAATGCATTAGTTAATGAAGGAAATTTATGGTAGCCGCAAGCTTTAGCTTGCGTTGGAGAGTCTGTTGCAAAACTCCATTTTTGTCATCCTGCGCGAAAGCGCAGGATCTATCATCTTCGATAAAATGTTTATGGATTCTGCGGTCAAGCCCTCGGCTTCGCCGCGAGGCGAGCCGCAGAATGACGAATTTAAGGTATTTCGCAACAGTCTCTTGAACGACGCAGGCTGAAGCCTGCGGCTACCGACACCCCCAATAACTGACCGATTACATTACTTTGATTTTTTAACAAGTATATCAAACTCAATATTAACTTTATCTGAAGGGCCTTTGAAACTTAGAGTGGTATTTTTAAAAGTATGAGGTATTATGTAAACGCTAAACACAGGCGGGCTTTTTTTCATAATCGTTAAACTTATTCCATCCACCGCGATAGAGCCTTTGAGGATAATATACGGGATAAATTTAGCGGGGACAGCGATTTCAAAAACCAGATTATTTTCCTGATAAATTTTTTTGCGGATAATGCCCGCGCAGTCCACATGGCCGGTAACAAAATGCCCTGATAACCTGTCTCCGATTTTCAAAGCACGCTCTAAATTTACTTTATCCCTTATTTTTAATACCCCTAAATTACTGACTTTTAATGTCTCAGGCATAACATCAAAAACCAAATGCCCGGTATTTTTCGCGGTTAGAGTAAGGCAAACGCCGTTTACCGCGATACTATCGCCGGTTTTTATATCTTTTGAAACTAACTCCGCTTTAATTTCCAACAAGGTAGTCTTTCCCTGACGGCATATTTTTTCTACCAAGCCTATTTCTTCAATTATTCCTGTGAACATAAGTGAAGGCATAATTTATGAAACATAGTGAACATAAATTATATTGCCTGAACTTATCCCGCGGAGTATCACAAAAATATCGAAGAAATTTTTGTGATATCATACAAAGCGGGATTATCTTTTAAAAAAATACCTATCGATTATTCATTTAATCACTTGAATCGCTTTAGAGCAAAACAACTATTATTATACTCTTCCTTCTATTAAAAAATCTTCGCCTATGCGTTTAAAATTAACATCTTTTAATTGGACAGCCTTATCTACCCTGCTTATGCCGCGGCCCATCACTGAACTCACAGCGTCTTTTCCGCCGATTATTTTAGGGCTGATAAAAAACAAAACTTTATCCACAAGCCCTTCATCAAACAATGATCCGTTTAAAGTCCCTCCCCCTTCAACCAAAACACTGCTTATTTCCAGCCGTGCCAGTTTTTTCAACATATCTTTAAGGTTTATCTGGCCGTTTTTTTCTTTTGCTTCGAGAATTACAGCTTTCTGCGCCAGTAATTTTTTATTCTCTGTTTCCTGGCCCGCTTTAACGGGCAATGTAACAATTATGACTTTGCCTTTTGAAAAAATATTGGCGTTTACCGAGGTACTTAACTGGCTGTCTATTATTACTTTTACCGGCTGTCTTTCTGAAAACCAGGCGTCCAGCCGCGGGTTATCTCTTAATACCGTATTTACCCCTACCATTATCGCGTCGTAATTACCGCGCAGGCGGTGGGCGTAATTTCTCGCGGTATCCGAGGTTATCCACTTGGAACTGCCTGTGCGTGTAGCAACCCTGCCGTCTAATGACTGCGCGGCTTTCACAGTTACAAAAGGTATTTTTTTAGTAATATATTTTATAAATACCTCATTAATTTTCTTTAATTCATTTTCTAGAATTCCCACGCTGACTTTTATTTTATGCTGTTTTAAAATTTCAATCCCCTTGCCGTTATTTAACGGGTTAGGGTCAATCATTCCCACAACAACTTCTTTTATCCCGCTTTTAATTATCTTATCCACGCAAGGAGGAGTCCTGCCAAAATGCGCGCAAGGCTCCATGGTTACATAAAGCGTAGCTGCCTTTGCATTGCTTGCCGCTTCAGACAAAGCCATTATTTCAGCATGGACAAAACCCGCTTTCTCATGATACCCGCGGCCTATTATTCTCCCCTGTTTTACCACTAAAGCCCCGACAACAGGATTCGGGCTTGTCCTGCCTTTTGCTTTAAGGGCAAGTTTCTTCGCGATATTCATAAAATAATTATGGTCTTTTCTCATTGAAAACATGGGGACGGTTCAAAACAAAAAACATGGGGACGGTTCTATTTTTAACCTTTTTATCAAAAAATAGAACCGTCCCCTTTATCTTTGTCCCCTTTATCGTCCCCTTTATCTTTTTTCGCTTCTTTTAATTTTTTCACTAACTCATACGGTATTTTAATAGAACCAATTTTAATTTCTGATTTCGCCTCCCCATGGCAGTCTGAACCTCCGGTAACTAAAAGATTATACTTTTTAGCCATATTAAGATAAAAATTAATCATTGACTGTGTATGCTCAGAATAATAAACTTCCAGGCCCATCAACCCAAAATCAACAAGCACAGGGATTAATTCATCATTATTAATACTGTAGGGGTGCGCGAGCACAGGGATGCCTTGAAGGCTTTTTATTAATTCTATCCCTTCTTGAGGAGAAAACTTAAACCCTGCCACATAAGAAGGGCACTTATCTCCGATATATTTTCTAAAAGCTTCGTAAGTAGAACCAATAATGCCTTCTGCCACCATTGCCCTTGCGATATGCAGCCTGCCCGGAGAGCCATTTTTAGCCAGATTAAATACGGCTTCAGGATTTAGATTTATTCCCTGCTCTTTTAATTTAGCAGTAATTTTATATATCCGTTCAACACGGTTATTATTTAAAAATTTAAGTTTCTGTTTTAAATCTTCATTCTGATAATCAATAAGATAACCTAACAGATGGACTTCTCTTGCCTGATATTCAACAGTAAGCTCTATGCCCGGCAATACCTCTACGCCAGATAACTTTCCTGCTTCAATACCTCTCTCTATGCCATCAACAGTATCATGGTCAGTTATAGCAATAGCGGATAACCCCCTATTAGACGCTTGATTAACAAGCTCTTCAGGGCTATATGTGCCATCGGAAAAAAAAGTATGTAAATGTAAATCCGCTGTTTTCACTCTTTATCCTATTAGAGAAATACCTATTCTCAAATTAACAATAATTTAATACCAACATCAACGCGAACCGTTAAAGAACGAAGTCCTCTAACAGGATTTATCTTTTTCTGATTTTATTCTATCAAGTATGCCATTAACAAATTTGCCGGATTCTATACCTGAGAATTTTTTGGCAAGTTCCACAGCCTCATTAATAGAAACCTTAGGAGGGATATCGTTACGAAAAATAAGTTCATAACAGCTTAAACGAAGGACATTCCTGTCTATAAACGCCATGCGCTCTATCTGCCAATTATCCGCGTATTCAGAAATTCTTTTATCTATTGTTTCTAAATTATCCCGGACGCCTTTAACAAGCTCAAAGGCAAATTCCTTTACAGAATCTTCAACAATATCCTCTAAACTCTGCCAAAAATTTTCCAGGCACTCGGCATAATTATCGCCAGTAATATCCATTTGATAAAGAACCTGCAAAGCATATGTCCTGGCTAATGTGCGTTTACGCATTGACCCTCACTTCGTTCGGGTGGTTTTAATGGTAGTCGCTCCGTAAGCGGAGCGTTTTACTACGCCCCGCCAAAGGCGAGGCGGCTACCAAAAATATCTTATGTCGAACTCACGTTATTCAATTTGTTCAAATAAATTCGCCATTTCAATGGCAGTTACGGCGGCATCACTGCCTTTATTACCCTGTTTTGTGCCCGCGCGTTCAATTGCCTGTTCAATAGTATCCGCGGTAATTACTCCAAAAATCACCGGCATCCCTGAATCCTGCGATACGCTGGCAATTCCCTTGGCAACTTCTGAAGCGATATATTCAAAATGCGGGGTTGAACCACGGATAACCGTGCCCAGACAAATAAGCGCGTCATAAGATTTACCCTTAGCCAATTTAGAAGCCGCGGCAGGAATTTCAAAAGCGCCCGGCACCCAAACAAGGCTAATATCCGATTCAACCGCTCCATGCCTTACCAAAGAATCATTACAACCCGAAATTAATTCCTTGGTAATGAAATCATTAAACCTAGAAGCAATTATAACGAATTTTTTACCTTTTGCAATCAAATTACCTTCAATTATTTTTTTCATCTTTATCCTCCTCATTGTTAAATTAACCTGCGCTAACTTATGGTAGCCGCTCCGTAAGCGGAGCGTTTTACCAGCGTCGAAAACGCAACCTAAAGGTTGCGGCTACCGCGTTAAAATATAGATTGTGACACAGTCTGATTGCGAGCGAAGCGAAGCAATCTTAACGACGGAAGATGCTTCGTCCCCCGACGTAACGTCGGGGTCCTCGCAATGACACGCTATTGGCATCTCAAAAACATTTTACCGGCGATAACAATTATCATAATTGGCACGCTGGACACAAGTGATTAAATTATATTTTTAACTGATGCCCTAATTTTTCTTTTTTTGTTTTTAGATAATTATAATTTACAGGATTAGGTTCTATTTCTATAGAGACTCTCTCTATAACTTTTAAACCATACCCTTCCAGCCCGACAATTTTACGCGGGTTATTAGTCATAAGCCGGATATTTTTAAGCCCTAAGTCAGACAAAATCTGCGCGCCTATACCATAATCTCTTAGATCAGGCTGATAGCCTAAAGCTTCATTTGCTTCCACTGTATCCATACCTTTATCCTGCAAGCTGTAAGCGCGTATTTTTTCAGCCAGCCCTATACCGCGGCCTTCCTGATTCATATAAAGCACTACTCCTTTTTTCTCTTTATCAATCAACTGCATTGCTTTCTTCAACTGCCTGCCGCAGTCACAGCGTAAAGACGCGAAGACATCTCCAGTAAGGCATTCAGAATGCACGCGCACAAGCACATCCTGCCCTTGTATTTCTCCCATAACCAAAGCAACATGAACCTGCTCATTGGTTAAATCGCGATACACTATAAGTTTATATGTCCCGTATTCAGAAGGCAAAATCGTCTCTGATAACCTTTCAACTAATTTCTCTGAACGCCTGCGGTATTTTATCAGTTCTTCAATAGAACAAATTTTTAATTTATGCTTTTTTGAAAACTCTATTAACTCGGGAAGCCTTGCCATTGTGCCATCTTCATTCATAATCTCGCAAATAACCCCTGCCGGATAAAGCCCTGATAGATTCATCATATCTACTGCCGCTTCAGTATGGCCTGCCCGGACTAACACGCCGCCATTGCGAGCCTTAAGAGGAAATAGATGCCCGGGAGAAATCAAATCTTCCGGCCGGCTCTGCGGATTAATAAGCGTCTCTATTGTATGGCTGCGGTCATAAGCGGAAATTCCCGTGGTAATACCTTTGGCCGCGTCTACAGAAACCATCCACGCGGTTGAAAAAGGATCCTTTGCCTTTTCAGGCATCATCGGCTGTAAATCCAGCTGTTTAAGCCGGCCTTCTTCCATAGGCACGCATATTAAACCGCGGCCGAATTTTGCCATAAAGTTAATATTCTCCGCTTTAGCGAAAGAAGCGGCAATAACCAAATCCCCTTCGTTCTCACGGTCTTCATCATCAACCACGATAACCATACGGCCTTTTTTTAAATCCTCTAATATTTCTGGAATGGAATTGAACATAAATGAAGACATAATTTATGGAACGCCTGCCGATAGGCAGAAAGCGAACATAAATTATCTGTCTGAATTTATCCCGCGAAGTATTACAAAAATATCGAAGAAATTTTTGTAATATCACACGCAGCGGGATTATTAATTTTATAACGGACAGGTTACAAACCTATCCCTACAGATATTTATTATTTCTATACAACAAAAAACCCGAAGAATAATCTTCGGGCATAGTTCTCTTTTAATCTCCTCTCATCTGGACTTTCTGCGCTATCGGCACAACCATCGGCTCCGGAATTTTACCGGATCTGCCCCAGCGTTATACTGGAACTCGCGGGCTTTACACCCGGCGTAAAAAGAAACGCCGGTGTGCGCTTTCTGCGCAACCGCCGGTCAGGACTTTCACCTCACCCCGAAGATTAATAAATATAGTATACTATAAAATCTTATCTTGTCAATGGGTTTAAAAGTAATTATAATAATGCGTGATTTTCTGGTAGCCGCCTCGCCTTTGGCGGGGCGTAATAAAGTGCTCCGCTTACGGAGCGGCTACCATCAATCAATAATCTATGCGTTATAAGAACATTTAAACACGGCAGGTATCCCGCAAGCCTTAAATTTTATTATCATGAAACAAAATATTTTAACTCAAACACATAACTCTCTTATAAAAAAACAAAAAACCGTATCCGTAGCTGAATCCTGCACCGGCGGTATGCTGTCTGAAATGCTCACCCGTAACTCCGGAAGTTCAAAATATTTCCTTTTAGGCATAGCCTCTTATAGCAATAAAGCAAAGATTAAAATTTTACGCGTTCCGGAATCTATTATTTTTAAGAAAGGCGCGGTATCCAAAGAAACCTGCCGAAGAATGGCTCAATCAATAAGAATTCTGGCAGGAAGCGATTTAGGCATCGGTATCACCGGCATAGCCGGCCCCACAGGCGAAACTACTCTTAAACCTATAGGAACAGTATTCATAGCCATAGACTCTAAAAATAAAAAACTCTGCGAAAAATTAAATTTCAAAGGCAGCCGGGAAAAAATCAGAAAACAAGCGGCGTTAAAAGCTTTAACACTTTTAAAAACTATCATTTAATATATTTACGTCATCGTCCGGTAATATATTCATGTCATCGTCCGGCTTGACCGGACGATCCAGAATTAAATAAAAATGGATTCTCCGCCTTCGCGGAGAATGACAATTATTTGCTACCCGCTAAAAAATGCGCGCATTTATCGCTATAGAATTACCAAAAGAAATAAAGTCTGCGCTGGCTAAAATTCAAGAAGAATTAAAATCCAGCAATGATGATGTCCGATGGGTTGAACCTAAAAATATCCACCTGACCCTAAAATTCTTGGGAGAAATTGACGAAGAAAAATTTAATAAACTAACCAAGATAATTGATGATATCGTTAAAACTAAAAATATTTTTCATATGAATCTCTCCAGCTTTGGAGCTTTTCCTGATATAAAATACCCGCGAGTAATTTGGGCAGGGGCTGACAAAGGCGATGCCGAACTAAAAGTAATTGTTAAAGAATTAGAAAACAAAATACAAAAAATCGGCATTCCCAAAGAAAACAGGGCCTTCTCTTCTCACATCACCATAGGCAGAGTCCGCTCAGGGCTTAACAAAGATAAATTAAAACAAAAACTGGAAGAATTATCCAAGACAACACCAGCAAGAAAAACAGTGGAATTCGAAGTCAAAAAAATCACTCTATTTAAAAGCACCCTCACATCCAAAGGCCCTATTTACGAAACAATACATCAGGCTAATTTTTTAAATACTTGACATTAGAAAGAGAAATTAAGAATGCGTAATACTTTAAAGATCGCCATAAGTTTACCAAAAGAAGATTTCTATAAATTAGAACAAATCCGCAAAAAATTGGGATTTGACCGTAGTACTATTATAGACAAAGCTATCCGTTTTTGGTTAGACTACAGAGAACAAAAAGAATCAATCAAACGCTACCAGGACGGCTATAAGAAAAAACCTGAATCTATTAAAGAAATAACGGCTATGGAACAGGCATCGGCAGAAGCATTTAAAAAAGAAAAATTAGAATGAAACGGGGCGAAGTCTGGTGGGCAGAACAACCTGAGCCTATTGGCAGGCGTCCGGTAGTTTTACTTTCCCGGGATGAAGCCTATGAAGCGCGTAACGCAGTTTCTATTGCTCAAATAACCACAACTATACGTAATATTCCCGTGGAAGTACAATTAGATGAAAAAGACGGTTTGCCTCATAAATACGTAATAAATTTAGATACAATTACCACAATCAGAAAAGCAATCATTACTAAAAGAATTTGTTCTCTAAGAGCCGAAAAAATAGAACAAATTAATAAAGCAATTAAATTCGCCCAGGCGCTTGATTAACTTCTCCCAAAATACTCTTCGCGGGTCTGGAAGGAAGTCAATAAAATATATTTTTTACCTTAAAATATGATAAACTTTCTTTTTCAAATCTGGCAGTTTATTTTTAACAATATCCCAAAGGACATCTATATCTATACCAAAATATTCATGGGCTAAAATATCTCTTAATCCCGCAATCTTTTTCCATTCGATATCAGGATAATTTTCTTTTACAGTATGAGGTATATTCTTTGCTGCCTCTCCAATAATCTCTAAATTCCTAGCAATTCCGTCAATAATCAAACTTTCCTTTTTTAATCTCTGAAGGCTTAAATTCCTTGAATATTTTTCAATCTTCTTTATCGCTATCACTATATCATCTAAATAAAGCTTATAATCTCGCATAGATCACCTCTTTAAGTATCTGATGCTTTATTCTCGGCTTTATGGCTTCTTTGATTACTAAATCTACTCTACGGCGGAAAAGTTTCTCCAGATAAAATTTTAAATCCATATAATTATCAAATACTTTCTCGCCCCTATTAAACTCAACAAGTATATCAATATCGCTTTTTCTGCTTTGAGCCGCTCTTACGAACGAACCAAAAACACCAATATTCTTCACGCCATAATTTCGTATTTCTTCATTATTCTCATGAATTGTTTCTACTATTTTATTTATCTTAACCATAATAATCCTCACTCGGCTTAAAATTATCTATATAAAATCTACTTTACTATAAATTATGAATTTGTAAAGTAATTTCCCTTTACGTTATTCAAAAATTAACCCGCACATAAACCCAGCCTTAAAACAAGCTGAAGCACGATATTCGTATAAATCCCTGCCACAATATCATCGCCCATAATACCCAAGCTTCCATGCAGGCGCTCTATTCTTGCGGCGGGGAATGGCTTTAAGGTATCCATTAGCCTGAATACCAGAAAACCTGTAATTACCCACTTTAAATCATGCGGGATAAACATAAGGCTTATGAGCATGCCGGCTACTTCGTCTATTACTACACAACAGGGGTCTCTTTTGTTAAATACTTTCGCGGCTTTTCCAGCGGTAAGAAATCCTAAAATAGTTACCACAAAAATTGCACATGTGTATAATAAAATATTCTGTCTGACAATAAAATATAACGTAATTCCGGCGGCACTGCCGAATGTTCCGGGAATAAACGGCAAATAGCCTGCGCCAAAAAATGTGCTTATTGTTTTTACGAAAAAATTACAAAATTTATGGGAAAATTTATGGGGACGCTCCAAAAAGGGACACCCTTCTTTTATCATATTATTTTATACTTTTAGAGTAATGAAGGGTGTCCCTTTTTGGGACGTCCCCTATTACTAAAATTTAGCGATTATCTTGCGGTTTTCCCAAAGATAAGACAAGCCGGAATATAGGGTAAGGCCTACGGTCAAAAGCATTAATACATAAATCCCCTGCCTAAAAAGATTTTCCCAAGCGGGATTCCAGGTAAAAAATGTCAACATAACTTCTTTTAACACTATAAACCCTAGTATTAAAAATATAACCGCCATTTGAGAAACGGTTTTATGCTTGCCTGCTTTAGTTGCTGATAAAACTTTGCCTTTATTAAGGGCAAATAGCCTTAAAGAAGTTATAATTAATTCACGCGAGATGATAATTACAAACATCCACGCGGCAATAAGCTGCATCTGAACAAAGGCCGCGAAAGCGGCGATCACCAAAATCTTATCCGCGATGGGATCCATAAGTTTTCCGAAATCCGTAACCATATTTCTTTTATGCGCTATCCTGCCGTCAAAATAATCAGATAATGCCGCTAAAATAAAAACTATAAGCGCAACAGCTTTTGCCCAAAGCCCATGGCAAAATAAAAAAAACATAAATACAAATGTAAGGATAATCCTTAAAACTGTCAAACGATTGGCAATATTCACTATGCTATCCTTTCTTTATATTAAGCCTCTCCTACTAAATCATATTCCAGAGTATCAATAATTTTTGCTTGGACAAATTCTCCACGAGAGAGCTTCCGCTGAGTTTTCACATAAACTACACCATCAACTTCAGGGGCATCATACTGGCTCCTGCCTAAATAATAATCCTTATTTTTTTCTTCTATCAGGATTTCTATTGTCTTACCAAGAAATTTTTCATTTATCCGGCTTGAAATTTTCTGCTGGGCGGACATCACCGCGTTAAACCGCTCTACCTTAACTTTATGGTTAATTTGCGGCTTAAAATTATACGCTGGAGTCCCTTCTTCACGGGAATAAATAAACGCTCCCAGCCTTTCAAATTGGGCTTCCTCTATAAATTCAAGCAATTCTTTAAATTCTTGTTCGGTTTCAGAAGGAAACCCCACAATCACAGATGTCCGCAAAACTATATCTGGGATATTCTTCCTTAGCTTATTAATCAACTGAAGTATATCTTTTTTCATCCTCTGCCTGTTCATTAATTTAAGCACCCTGTCATTTATGTGCTGAACAGGCAAATCAATATACCTGCAAATCTTAGGATTATCTTTTATCAACTCTATTAAATCATGGACAATTAAATCAGGGTAAAGGTATAAAAGCCTAATCCAATTTATATCTTTGGCGGTTTTTATTATTTTCTTCAAAAGCTCCGGCAGGTTCCTTTTGCCGTATAAATCTATGCCATACCCGGAAATATCCTGCCCGATAATATTTAATTCGGAAATTTTTTTCTTATTCAAAGAACTAACCCTGTCTAATACCGATTCTATAGGCAAGCTCTTAAATTTGCCTTTTATTTTGGGAATAACACAATAGCTGCAATTGTTTACGCAGCCTTCGCATATTTTAAGATAGGCATAATGATTAGGAGTTATAGCAAACCTGTTTGAGCTGTGATTCAGGCTGATTTTTCCCAGAAAAGCGTCTACTTCCGAAAGTTCTTTACTTAATTTATCTTTATACCGCTGGACAAGGCAGCCGGCAACAATAACTTTCTTAAGTCTGCCTTCTTTCTTTAACTCAATTAAATCCAATATAGCGTCTACAGACTCTTTTTTTGCCTCGTCTATGAAAGCACAGGTATTAATTATAGCAATATCAGCTTTAGCTATCTCTGTTATCTGATAACCTTTTAAAGATAACCTGCCTAAAATATTCTCCGCGTCCACGATATTTCGCGGACAGCCTAAATTCAATATTCCTATCTTATGTTTCATTTCCATAAAAAAACCTCTTGTTCCCTCACCCTTACTCCTGCCTACCGGCAGGCAGGCTCTCCCCGTTGGAGACTGGGTCAAATGGCCATTTTTGAGTGTCATTACGACCCTGCACCGTATGGTGCAGGGGAAGCAATCTTAATCCTCGTCGAGATTGCTTCGTCGTTTCACTCCTCGCAATGACACAAATACTCCCAAAAGCTTCATTTGGCACAGCCTCGTTGGGGCGAGGGAAAAAAGCCGCTTTTTTATCTCGATGTACTCAATCCGTCTTTTGTAATTAAAATATTTTTAATCGACTGGCCTTTTCTGCCAAGGCTTGAAAGAATCTTGCCATTGACTTCTAACTCCAATACACCGGCATTTCCCACGGATAATTCTATTTTCTCATTTGCCTTCCAGCCTTCAACTCTTCCCTTGCGCAAAATACCTTGAAAAATATTTTTCCCATCGCTTTTTACCTGCAACCAGCAATTATCTTTTGCGCGGATAGTCAATTTTACCCCTGAAGAAACGGCTGCCTTATTTTCTGTTTTTACTACACTATTATTTTTTTTAGATCTTTTAGCCGCGGGCGCGGGTTTTTCTTTTTGTTTAGAGATAGATACAACTGCCTCTGTTTTTGGGCGTTTAGACCACTGTCCTATTTTCAGAATCATAAATTTACCGATTTTAAATAACCCCATAAGAAGAAAAAAAACAATAACAATCCCGATAATTATTTTAACCTTACCACGGATAAATTTTAATAAAGCCGCTGCTGCTGATATAAAAACAGAAGGTTTATTATCCGGCAAAGCCTGTTTCTTAACCTCGCCTATAGTTTCAACAGAGGGTTTACTTTTTTTAGCCTCAATTATAAATTCGTCCGGATTAACCCCTAAATAATGACAATAAATTTTCAGGAACCCTTTTATATATACAGGGCTGTAATTCATAAGGCTGTCTTCTTCTAACGCCCTTAAAACATTAAAATGTATTTTTGTGTCTCTATGAACGTCTTCGAGGCTGCGCCCTTTTTCTAACCTGATTTTTTTAAGCCTTGCACCTATAGTTTCCATAGCCCTCGCTCCATCATTACCCATTCTCTGATACCTTCTCTTTAATTCCCTTCATCAGCCAGTCGTCTCTATCTACCAGTATTCTACGAGGCTTGCTTCCTTCAAAAGGGCCGACTAAACCTTCCTGTTCCATTACGTCTATAATACGTGCCGCGCGGGTGTATCCCAACCGCAGGCGCCTCTGTAAAATAGATACAGAAGCCTGATTAGTCTCCATTATTATCCGGACAGCCTCATCATATATATCGTCTTTTTCTCCGTTAGTAAGCCCGGATTTCTGCTGGTCTTTAACTATCTCTTCATTATAAACCGGCTGAGCCTGAGCTTTAATAAAATCTACTACTCTTTCGATTTCTTTATCTTTAACAAGGCATCCCTGCGCGCGTATTAATTTTGCTTCTCCGGGGCGCAAAAATAACATATCCCCTTTGCCTAATAATTTATCCGCTCCATTCATATCCAAAACAGTCCGGGAATCCACTTTTGAAGCCACTTTAAATGAAATACGCGCGGGAAAATTTGCTTTTATAACTCCTGTAATAACATCCACTGACGGCCTTTGTGTTGCCATAATTAAATGTATCCCTACCGCCCGCGATAATTGCGCGATACGCGTAATCGCGCTCTCAATCTGGTCGCGGGCAATCATCATCAAATCAGCCATCTCGTCTATAATAACAACTATATAAGGCAATTTATTCTCTTCTTTCTGATTATAAGAAGCGATATTGCGCGCCGCGGCTTTCGCGAGAAGCTTATAACGTTCTTCCATCTCATTAACTACCCATCCTAAAGCTATAGCGGCTTTTTTAGCGTCAGTAACTACAGGGCATAATAAATGCGGCATACCGTTAAACGGAGCTAATTCTACCATTTTAGGGTCAACCATTAAAAGTTTCAAATCATTAGGCGAAGCTTTATAAAGCATAGAAAGAATTAAGCTGTTTACACAAACTGTCTTTCCCGCGCCTGTAGTTCCGGCGATTAACAGATGCGGCATATCAGCCAAATCAGTTATTACCGGATGGCCAGCTATATCTTTGCCTAAAGTAAGGCTTAATTTTGAACTCGATTTTTGAAAATCTTCCGAAGCCAATAATTCTTTTAAATAAACAAGGCTGCTCTGAGGATTAGGAACCTCTATGCCAACACGGGCCTTTCCCGGAATCGGAGCGACAATCCTTATAGACGGAGCTTTCATAACTAAAGCAATATCGTCACCTAAAGCTACAATACGGTTTAACTTAACTCCCGGCGCAGGCTCAAGTTCATAACGGGTAATTACCGGGCCTCTCTCAATATCAGTTACCTTAGCGGAAATTCCAAAATCTTCCAAAGTCTCTTCTAATATCTGAGCGTTCGCTTTAAGGTCATCTTTAATTTGCCTTGCTTCAACGTTAGGAGGAGAATCAAGTAAATCTAATGATGGAAGGATATAATCCCCTGCCTTAACCTGCTGGGGACGGGGCTTTATTTCAGACTCAGTTTCAATTTTAGATTTTATCTGAATTTTGGGTTTAATCTCTGGATTGATTTTTGGGATACTCGCGCTTATTTTTGATTTTAATTCCGCAACAAAAGATCTCTTTTTATTTACTTTCTCTTCCCTCAAATTAGAAAATTCTCTTCTCTCTTTTGCGCGTGGTTTAGTTTTTTTGAATATCGCTAAAGGCGCAAGAAACGACTCTATCCTGCCCAGAATATTAACAAAAAAAGTGGATATCAAAATGTCTGTGACCAATACAAACGATAAGATAATTAAGGTAAGAAAAAGTATGCTGCTGCCAAGTTTTCCAAAATATGCCGTAGTAAAGCTGGAAATAATAAACCCTAAAAAACCCGCGTGTGAAAACTTGATTGCCGCGTTTTTTAAAGTAAATGTACCAATAAGGGAACTTATTGATAATATTAAAATTAGAAAACCTAAGATTTTCGGAAAACGCAAATCAGGTTTATCCTGTTTAAATAATCTACCCCCTAGAAATAAAACAAGAAATGGAATAACAAAGCTTGATTTGCCAAAAAGGAAGAATAATATCCCGGCAAAATAAGCGCCAAAACCACGGATGAAGTTTTTAGGAGGGATATTAGGATGAGAAGTGTAAAAACTAAGGTCAAAAGGAGTAAATGATATTAAGCTAGCCAGGATAATAAGGCCGGCTGATATCAGAATAACACCCTGAATCTCATTTATTCGTTGCTTTCTCACTTTAAAAAATTGTGTAATGTTTAATGTGTAAAGTGTAATGCAGTCCTAATGATTTTATTATGGAATAAAATTGAAAAAATCATTACACATTACACATTACACTTCACACAATCAGTTTTCTTGCGAAGCCTGTTTTTTGCTTAAATTAACCCTGCCCAATTCATCTATTCCTACAACTTTAACCTTAAATTCATCTCCAACTTTTACTATTGTATCAATATCTTTTACAAAGGTATCTGATAATTCAGAAACATGAACTAACCCCTCTTTTCCGGGAGCGATCTCACAAAAAGCGCCAAACGGCATAATGCGTTTTACTTTACCCATGTAAATCCGGTTAACTTCAACTTCATCTGTAAGGGCTTTTATCATCTGGATCGCGCTTTGAGACTTGGCCTCTTCAGTCGAAGATACAAAAACGCTTCCGTCATCCTGTATATCTATATCTGCCCCTGTAGTAGCAATTATTTTCTTTATAGTTTTTCCTCCCGGCCCTATGAGCGTTCCGATTTTCTCAGGATTAACTTTAATTATATCTATGCGCGGAGCGTAAGAAGAAAGCTGTGCTCTAGGCTGATTAATAGCTTCATTCATCTTACCCAGAATAAACAACCTGCCTTCCAGCGACTGATCCAAACAACGATTTAACAAATCAAGGGATATACCATCTATTTTAAGATCTAACTGTACAGCAGTAATTCCCTGTTTTGTACCCGCAACTTTAAAATCCATATCTCCGAAGTGGTCTTCTAACCCGGCAATATCACTTAATATCAATTCTTTTTCACCTTCTTTAATCAAACCTAGCGCTATTCCGCTTACAGCATCTTTAATAGGTACGCCCGCATCCATTAAAGATAATGTTGCCGCGCATACTGTAGCCATGCTCGAAGAACCATTAGATTCCAAAATTTCAGAAACAACCCTTACAGTATAAGGAAATTTTTCCTTAGAAGGCATAACTGCTGAAAGAGATTTTTCAGCTAAAGCGCCATGGCCTATATCCCTGCGCCCCGGGCCGCGAAGCGGCGCGGTTTCACCAACGCTAAAAGGAGGAAAATTATAATGCAGCATAAAATTTTTATATTTCTCTCCTTCCAAAGCCTCTACTAACTGTTCATCTCGTCCGGTACCCAAAGTAGTAACCGCAAGGCTTTGAGTTTGTCCGCGGGTAAAAAGGCTGGAACCATGTGTCCTTGGCAAAAAAGGAACTTCACAGCTAATCTGACGGATTTCTTTAAAACCCCTGCCATCAATTCTCACGTTATCTTGTAATATTTTATTTCTTACCTGTGTTTTTTCTACCGTTTCCAGAGCCATCTTAACATCCGCGGCACTGCATTCTTCAGTAACAAGCTTCCCTTCCAATTCCTTAGCTAATAAATCTACCTGTTCTTCTCTTCCTTCCTTACTAGCTAATTTATAAATATCTTTTAGCCTATCCTTGCTTAATTCTTCAACATTTTTTAAAAATTCCGGATCTGCTTTTTTGCATTCAATCCGCGCTTTAGGTTTACCAACCTGTTGAACAAAATCTTCCTGCATACGAATGACACCCTGCAGGCTTTCATAACCTATTTTTACCGCTTCTTTATATAATTCTTCTGATACTTCATTGGCCTTTGATTCAAGCATAACTACGCCTTTGCTATTCGCCGCCACAATAACTTCTAAATTCGCTTTCTCTAACTCAGCATAGGTAGGATTAATTACAAATTGGTTATCAACATAAGCAACACGGCAGCAGCCTAACGGGCCATTAAAAGGTATATCTGATATGGATAATGCCGTAGACGCCCCAACAAGCGCCAAGACATCAGGATCATTTTCCCCATCACTGGACAAAACTATAGCAATTATCTGAATATCATTTAAAAGGCCTTTTGGAAATAACGGCCTAATAGGCCTGTCTATAAGGCGGGCAGCCAATATCTCACTCTCAGACGGCCTTCCTTCACGTTTAAAGAAACCTCCAGGAATCTTGCCTGCCGCGTAAGTCTTTTCCTGATATTCCACGGTCAAAGGGAAAAAAGACATCCCTTCTCTTGCCTTTTTTGACATACACACGGTAACCAAAACAACTGTCCCGCCATATTGAACTTTTACTGAACCGTTTGCCTGCTTTGCGATTTTTCCTGTTTCTAAAATCAACTCATTTTTACCCAAAACAGTCTTAATTGTGCTAATTTGCATAATCCATACCTTTCTATTATGTAAATCAAAAAATACCTGAAGCGCTATTTCCTTAACTTTAATTTATTAAGTACTTCTTCGTATTTTTTAATATTTTTCTTTTTAAGATAAGTCAACAGCCTGCGCCGCCTGCCTACAAGGCTTAAAAGACCGCGCCTGGAATGATGGTCTTTTTTATGGGACTTAAAATGCCCTCCCAAACTATTAATCCTCTCAGTCAAAAGCGCTATCTGAACTTCGGCTGATCCAGTATCTTTTGTATGAATCTTAAAATCATCAATAAGCTCTTTTTTCTTTTCTTTAACAACAACCAATGTATTCACCTCCTTTGCGTACAAAAAAATCACCTTTGGCGATAAACCCTTCCTTAAAATGTATAAAAAGGCCTATCTTTCCGGATAATTATAATAGATACAGGTACTTTCCTATACCGTTACCGTAAAAAGATATTATACGATAATTTATATTATTAGTCAACATTTCCATGGAGTGTTTAGATCTATTTTATGAAATTACCTAAGTCACTTCGGAAGGACAAATTTGACTATTAAAATTGTCATTACCTGCCTGTAGAAGAGGCTAATTGCCTGTCTGCCGACAGGCGGAAAAATTCGGGTTAAAGTTATTTATATTATAGCAGAAATATGATTATACGCAAGGAGAAAAAATATTCTTAAGTCCGTTGTGTTTTAGCTTTTATTGCCCTTTCTACGACTTCTAAAAGAATACTAGACTCTACAGGTTTAACCAAATAATCTACAACCCCTAATTTATAGGCTTTTACCTTATCCACTTCTTTATCCAACGCGGTAAGTATAATTATAGGTATAGTTATGCCAAGAGGGTCCTTATTTAATATCTCGCAGGCCTCCAAGCCTCCAATTCCAGGCATAAGCAAATCTAGCAAAATAACATCAGGATTGAATGTATGCACATGAAAAATAATATCTTTCGCGTCTAATAAACCTTTAACTTCATAATTACTGCCTTCTTCAAGACGTAATTTAATAAACTCTACAAAATCCGGCTCGTCATCCACTAAAAGCACCCTCTTCTTTATCATAGTTTTACCTTTCTTCCTTTTTCTACTGCCTTAATCTTATTCCAATTTCTGGTAATATGACTGGCGGATTTTACTTTTACATTGGCAAAAACATGCGGATGCCTTCTCTTCATTTTTTTAGCCAGTTCTTCTATTACATCTTCTATATTAAATTTATTTTCTTTTTCCGCGATTTGAGAATGAAACATTACCTGAAGCAGAATATCTCCAAGCTCTTCTTTCATGTGATGAATATTATTGCTTCTTGCCGCTTGAATAAATTCCTGAGTTTCTTCTTTAAGATAAGGAATAAGGCTTCTATGTGTTTGTTTTTTATCCCAAAGACAGCCTTTAGGCCCATGAAGCGTAGAAAAAATTTTTTTAAGCTCAGTAAATTTTGTTTTTTTTGCCATTTACAGTTTATTTTTTAGAAAGCGGGATATTTTTTTGCAATTCTGTAACAATAACGGATATTTTTTCTATTTCTTTCTTGAGCTCTATCTGATTCTTTTCTAATTCATCCAAACGTTTTTCTACATCTACAAATTTTCTCCCTGAAAAAGAAGCAGGGCCTTCAACTTTCAAAACTCCATCTTTATTATCAATCTTAGCTCCTTTAGGAACCATAACACTTGCTCCCGGGCCTATATCTATATGCTCCACCCCTTGATTAAGCGGGCCTTCTTCAATCTGGTAAGTTCCCCCTTGGCCAAGAGTATAACTAATGCCTGAAAACATAAAAATCACAGCGGATAAAAAAATTATAACTGCTGTTTTAATTTTCATCTTTAAATCCTCCCTGTAATTTCTATGCAATGCGCCTAAAAATAATAATTCCCAATATAACAATAGCTAACAAAGTTAAGAATATCCCCATAATTCTGGTATTGCGTATTTCCTTTTCCATAGAAATAGGTTCCATACGCCAATTTATTCTTTCATAAAATCTTCTTTGAATTTCAATAGATAATACCGGATTAATAGCTAATAACAGGCCTATAATCAAGCTAAATACGCCAATAATTGCCACATTTATCACTATGACCGCCTTAGACAATATAATCATTGTCTCCCTCCTTCTTTAGTTAATCCACTGCCTTATGTTTTCTTATTTTTAAAGGCTGTCCAGAAAACCGGAAATTTTTTCTTTAAACAGCTCTGCCGAATCATAAAAACAACTATTATGTCCGCCATAAACCTGCAAAAATTCTTTAGGTTCTGCTGCTGCATTATAAACCTTCTGCCCAAATTGATAAGGCACGATTTCATCATTTATGCTATGTATTATTAACTTGGGAATTTGTATAGATTGTATTTTTTTAAAAGAATCAAACCTGCTAGCTAATAACCAATAAGGAAGAAATGGATAAATTTTTCTGGCCATATCTTTAGTGCTTGGAAAGACACTGTCTATAATCACCGCCTTCATCTTATCTTTAGAAGCTAAATCAATAATAACCGCGCCTCCTAATGATTCACCATAACCAATCACTTGCTCAGAACGTATGCCTCGGGATAACAAATAATTATATGCCGCTAAGGCATCGCTATAAAAACCATTTTCAGAAGGAGTTCCTTTGCTTTTGCCATAACCGCGATAATCAAAAATGAATACATTGCATCCCAATTTATTAAAAAAGATTATTTTTTCAATCCGATGGCTGATATTGCCCGCGTTGCCATGGCAAAAAATAATAGTATACCTGTTTTCTTTGGACGGAATAAACCAGCCGTTAAGCTGCACTTTACCAGAACTATCAAAATACACATCCTCATAGTTAAGGCCTGCCTGTTCAGGAGTTAATTCTAATTCTTTTGCCGGATAAAAAAGCGACCGCTTTTCAATATATCTAAAGTAAATTACAACTAAGCCTAAAAATAAAAACAGCAATACTATATGGTTCAATATTTTAAAAATAAACATATATCAAAAAACATCCTCCGTTTGGCGCACGTTAGCCCTTAAAGATTTCTTCTGCGCGTTTAAACGTTTACCTTCAAGAATTTTCAATTTTGCTCTTCTGGATCTGCGCCGTTTTTGCCGGCGTATCTTTTCAATACGCTTCCTCTCTTCAGACAACCTGCCTAATATAGAATTTTCAATCTTTTTTAATAAGAGTTTACGCGCGATATAACGGTTTAAAGCCTGAGAACGTTCCTTCTGGCATTTGACTTCTATACCTGTAGGTATATGTTTTAAATATACGCAAGTAGAAGTCTTATTGATATTCTGCCCTCCGGGGCCGGCTGACCTGATAAAACTTTCAATAATATCTTCGCGGCGGATACCCAGCTGTTTCATCTTTTCCAAAAGAATTTTTTCTTTATCTAAACCTACGCCAAAATCAGCCATATTTGCCTTATTTAGTTCTTGCTGAAAAATCCAGCAAAAACTTGATTACACAGATTTTTAAAAAGATTACAGAGATCAGAGATTCAGTAGTTTTCACACTTTTTCGGTGAAAAACTACTGAACTTCCCTGATAAATCTTTCGCCTGACCAAACCCATACTTCCCAATTTATAATATTATTGGCATAATACTCGCCTTCACAGCCGCTCTTACAAACTCTAATCCTTGATAAAACTGTAGAAAAATCAGTATCAATACCACAACTGCTGGCGATTGAAAATAATCTAAATAATTGATTATTCTTCATTTTATAAATAGCCAGATTATACTTTTCTTGCGTGTCACGGGAAAATACCGCGATTTGTTTAAAACCATCCTCATTTAAATCTATAAAATCCACTTTATTAAGCTTCCCTCCTACTGAAAAGCTGTCTATTTCTTCTCTTCGCAAACTTGATATGGTAATCACTGATTTTTTATCCGGCTCCGTGCTTTTCTCTACTTTAGTAATTTCTTTGATGCCATCATTATCCAAATCAAGTTTATATATTTCAGGCTTATTTACGCGATCGCCATTCTTTCCTGCCCCGTCTGTAATACAGCCGCTAAAAAGAGCTGTTGAACAAACTACTGCCATAAAAATTATTTTTTTCATCTCTGCCTCCTTAATAATGCTTCTTAATAATGTTTCCAGGTTTTTATACCCTACATTATTAACTCCGTAGTATACTTAAAAATTATCGTGAGAGAATTTTTATGTGCTTATACTATGGAGCAGGTTTCCATACTCTATAAAGAACAAATATTTTTTTCATTTAACACTTATCCTGATTGCTTTTAACGGCCCGGGAGAAGTATTAATAAACATAACTGTGACTTTACTAAATTTATGGATATCGGAAAACCATATCTGCTTTGCTCCTTTAGTAATAACCGTATTCTGAGGAACAAAAAAAGTAATCTCGTCATGATAACTCCTGACAACTAAAGTTGAAGTTACCCAATTCATATCAGAAACTGTCCCGCTGACACTTAATATAGGCTGTCCTTCAGCCAAGTCCTCCTGAGCATAACAAGGATTAACACAAATTAATGCCGCGATCATAAAAATTATCCTGAGATATTTAACCATTTCCCTGCTCCCATTGTTCAATAATAATTATCCCTCATTTTGCATTAAAAATCTTATCCGGATTACCCCGACGAGCACGATTAAATCTATCCAGATTTAATCGGCCGGCCCTTTCCCGCAAGGGACCCCGCCAACGGCGGAGTCCCAACGGGACGTGGCGGGCAAATTTTGCTAATGCAAAATTTGGGATTATCTATTATGGCGAAAATGAACAAACAGCCTTCCGAAATTCTTATTATCAATATCCATACGGTGGTAGAGCTTCTTTATATCCGGCCGGTTAAGAAACCTCAATACTCCTTTCTTTAACTGCCCGCTGCCCTTGCCGGGAATAATTTCTACCATATCTATCCTTTTTTTAACGGCCTCATCTATAACTCTGAATAATTCTTTCTCAATCTTATCTGAACTATTATAAATATCATGTAAATCTAATTTTAATTTACTCATAATAAAAAAATTACCTTCGCTAATAAACCGTTTTCTTTTAAAAAGAATACACAAGCGATGTTATAAAACGCGAATCATTCTTTTTAACTCCGCCTTTCGGCCGCGAATTAAAATCATCAATAAAGCTAAGCGATAACGCCAATTTTTTATTAATAGCACTGACCAAAGCGGATTCGGAATGAAACCTGTATTCTTCGAAATCATCCACCGCAGGATAAAAAATAATTTCCTGGGATATTTTTAAATTTTCAAAAATATTTTTTTCCGCGAATCCCCTGGGAATAAGAATCATTTCACCCTGGCTTTTAGCTTCCTGCCTGAAAGCCGTATACTCATAACCTATGCCGCATTCGAGCAGGGCTTTCCAACCCGGATTATCCGCAAACCAAAAACCCAAGCCTGCCGCGGGTATCAACCTATAATCAATATCAGCAAACCTATCATGATCGGCCTCAAATTTATAAAAATTATACCACTTCTTATTTTTGCTAAAACTAAAAGCATAGCGGTTTAAACCATACCATTTCTGTGAATCCATCTTATTGTCAGCGGAAGAATAATAAACATCAGCTTTACTGGTAAATTCATTACGAGAAGTTTTCCTGTTAATAAAAAGCCTTGTGGAAAAATGGCTGTTTTTAGTATTACCGGAGGTTTTATCATAACCTATATCTATATCTTTTTTCCATTCTATTTTTTCCGGCTCAACAACCCCAACCTGTTCTTTCCCCGCGATATGATCTAAAAATTCTTTTTTTATTTTTACTTCTCCAAAAACCCGCGTTTCTAAAACAATACTTTCCTTATCCTGTTTAACTATTTTACCGCTTATCTTATCCCCGTTCTTTAAATATAATTCTTCACAACTGCCTTTTACAGGATAAATCAAAATTAATAACAAAATAAAAAAACTTAGTGAAGCTCCCTGGACTAAAATCCGGGGCTTCCTCCTAAGAAGAAAAAACAACACAGCATTCATCTCCGGTTTTAAAACCGGAGATTTCTGTCGAAAGATTAAATTCATTCATTCTCCAATAAACTGAACTATTACCTGCCTTTGCCTTGGCTGGTTATCAAATTCAGCTAAAACTACCTGCTGCCATGTACCTAACAGAAGCCTGCCTCCTTCAAAAGGGATAACAAGGCTAGGCCCTTGTATTGCCGCCCTTAAATGGCTAAAGCCATTAGCATCACCCCAGGTATCGTCATGATGGTATTTCTTTTCGCAGGGTATAATCTCTTCATAAAATTCCTGAATATCTTTTTTTAATCCAGGTTCATATTCAAACGTAGTAATAGCAGCGGTCGAACCCACAACAAAAACTGTTATGTTACCGTCTTTAAGTTTTGTTGAAACTAAAAGTTCTTCTATTCCCTGGGTTATATTTATTAAATCCGGGTTACCTTTGGTCTTTAAGCTTATCTGTTTAGTAACTATTTTCATTTCACCGGGCATGATTAATTAACCTATTCAATAATTCAATAGCCTGATAGCTGCGTTCTACCGCGCTAAATACGTATTTTCCAAAAGCAGCCCCTCCAAAAGCATAATACCCAAGACTAAGCCCTCCGGCTGCAATTGCCCCTATGGCAACTCCACCTATAGCTATTACACCTACAGCCAAACCGGCAATCGCTAATCCTCCAAAAGCAACTGCCCCTATAGAAACTAATCCGATACATCCCGCCCCAAAAGAAAAAACTCCTATTGAACCAACGCCTATAGCTATAAAACCGCAGGATAATTTTCCTATGGCAATAAAGCCCCGGGCAAAATCCCCTATCGCGATTATACCACAGGCATGCCTTTTAATCTGCCCTGTTTCAGAAACCTGCCCAACTGCTATATCAATAAGCGGCATGCCAAAAAGAGTTTTTTTAGATTTCATTGTTAACAAATTCCAGCTTGCTTCTTTTAATTTATTTTTACATTTAGGGCATACAGATGGGATACCTAATCTCGAAACCAACCCCAGTCTGAAATTACAATACGGGCACTTAAGAGTCATCTGAAGATAAACACCGTAAATAAGTGTGCCTATCATCCCGGCTATTAAAAGCCGCATTCTAGACTCTTCTACTTTAAAAATAAAAACTAAAGCTAATATCATTAAAAGAATAACAATATAAAACCAAAAAACAACTATAATTATCCTGCTGCGCAATAATAATTCCCGTTTCTTATCTTCAATCTGCGGATTTTCCATAATAAAACATCTCCATTTATTAATTCTATATTATAGCAAAATTTTGGAATTATTCTTTATTTTTCCAAAGAAAAATTTTATCTTTAGGCCTAACCGCGAAAGGCAGTTTAATCCCCACGGATTCGCCTCTTTGAGCTGTCTCTACAGGCTTATGTTTAATTTGCATCTCTCCAACTTTAGCAAAAAGAGCAGGGGTATTTTTCCCATATACTAATATTTCATCGCCTTTTGAAACGCTGTTATTTCTTATTACTATTTCCGCGACTTTAATCTTCTCATAAAATTTCACCACACTGCCTAAAAACACCTTTTCATATTCTGAAGACCCTATCTGGCTCATAGAACCATCCGGATCGCCAAGGTAAAACCCAGTATCAAAACCGCGGTTATAAATCCTATCCAGTTTTTTACGCAAAGAGATTTTTAACCTATTAGTTAATTTCTTATTATAAAACGCGTCTATAGCTTCTCTATATACAGAAGTGACAATCTTTGTGTATTCCGCGGGCCTCATCCTGCCTTCTATTTTAAAAACGCTGATTCCCGCTTTTATTAATTTATCTATAATTTCAACAGTACAAATGTCTTTCGCGCTTAACACATAATCCTTACCTAATATATATTCTTTACCCTGGTCAACATCCTTAATTAAATACTGCCTTCTGCAAAGCTGAAAACATTCTCCGCGGTTAGCTGATTTGCCAAAAAGATGATGGGAAAACAAACACCTGCCAGATAAACTAACGCACACCGCGCCATGTATAAAAACTTCTATTTGGCAGTCTAAAGACGATATTTTAATCTTCTTGATTATATCTTCAATATCAGAAAGCCGGCATTCTCTTGCCAAAACAATCCTTTTTATGCCCAAAGAGGAATAAAATTTCACTGCGGAAAAATTAGAAACACTTGCCTGAGTAGATAAATGCACAGGAATCCCTAATTCAGCCGCGGCCTGTAAAACTGCCATATCCCACGCTATTACCGCGTCTACTCCGCTTTTTTTAGCTTCTTTAAGGATTTTTTTTAGTTTATTTAATTCCGTATCATAAACTATAGTATTTAAAGCTAAATACCCCTTCTTATTATTCTTGTGAAGCAACAACAGGACCTTTTTAATTTCAAGAATATCAAAATTAGACGCGGCATGGCGCATGTTTAATTCTTGGACTCCGAAATAAACAGCATCCGCGCCGGCTTCTATCGCGGAATATAGAGAAGGCCAGTCTCCAGCAGGAGCAGCCAATTCAACTTTAGAGGGAATTTTTTTAATATCCAGCATAATTCCCTTTATTATAACCCAAACTAAAATTTAAAAACAGTAAAATCTTCCAACGGAGTTTTTGTGCCATTCAGACTGTGTCGTAATTGCATTTCCGGTAGCCGCTCCGTAAGCGGAGCGTTTTATCAGCGTCGGAAACGCAACCTAAAGGTTGCGGCTACCGCGTTAAAATATAGATTGTGACACAGTCTGATTGCGGGGAGGGCGCAGCCTGACGAAGCAATCTTATTATTCCCCAATAATTTTTATCAGAACAGTTTTCTTTCTTTGTCCATCAAACTCTCCGTAAAATATCTGCTCCCAAGGCCCGAAATCTAATTTGCCGTTTGTAACCGCCACAACGACTTCCCTGCCCATGATTGTGCGTTTTAAATGCGCGTCGCCGTTATCCTCGCCGCTTAAATTATGCTGATATTTATCCTTACCGTAGGGAGCCAGTTTTTCAAGCCACTGGCTAAAATCCTTATGCAGGCCGCCTTCATCATCATTGATAAACACGCTTGAAGTAATATGCATACTGTTAACCAAACACAGCCCTTCTTTAATTTTACTCTTAGAAACAGCTTCTTCTACTTCAGGAGTAATATTAATAAGCTCCTGCCTGTTCCTAGTATCAAAAACCAACCGCTGGGTATACGATTTCATTATCTTTCTCCTCCTATAACGGGACCATGATTTTCAATATAAACAGCAGGTATTTTAGAATATAGAATTTCAGACACTAATCTATTCCCTTTTACACTTAAATGAGCGTCTTTCTGCCAAAATAATCCCTCAACACCATCCATATAACAAGTCATATCTAAATATTTAATTTTATTCTCATCAAACCAATCGCTTAATACTCTTTTTAACTGCTGGTTAATATTCATATCCTGCCGTGAAAGGCCCAGATTTGTTTCTATCCTATCAAATAATTTATCATCAAGGGCTTTCTCAACATCTAATTTTGAAGGTAACAAAACCACAAATAATTCTATTTTATTCTTACGGCATAAATTATTAATATCTTTAAACTGTTGTTCAACAATCTCAACAGCCAGATTTTTTACCGATGAGAAATTTTTAAAATAGACGACCTGATTCAAAGACTGCCATACATACCCATCCCCAATCAATTTTCCAACAGATACTAATGAGGCAATAGTTTCATCTGAACTATGAGGGATATTCCCCCCATACTCTATATATGCGAATTCAACCGCGTCTAGAAAATCATTGCCTAAATACACCGTTACAATAAAAATATCCGGATGTAAATATAAAAATTTCTTCAAGAATCCATAATAATTATGCGGCCCATAATAACCTGTCCCGCCATTAATAACTTCAAAGTGACTATCCTTAGATTCCTTATTTAATAACTTCTCCAATTGATTAGGGAAAGATTCGCTATTATCTAAAACCCCATCAACATGAGAATCGCCAGTAACAAGTATCCGTATGGTATTAAGAGGTTTTATTCTTAAAGTATCCGCGTCTTCCCTAAACCCCATATTATTTGTCTTAATAATTATTTTTTCTTTCCTATATTCCTGCCATTTGTATTCCCGAATAGCATAAGGCTTATGAACATGCCCGGCAATATTATCATAAATATAATAATCTGATTCATTTGCCAAAAAACAAGTCAAGCCTCCTCTTAATAAACTATGTTTTACGAATAATCTTTGAATAATAATTTGAAAAAAAATAAATAGAATTAAAAAAAAACCTATAATCAATAGAGTAGCCCGTGATACTTTATAAAACTTCACTTTCCTTTTTCAACCTTTATTAAATCTACCTGATCTTTTTTTAAAATAAATTCAAGACGCTGTTGATAATTATATCTCTACCAATGATTTATGCAATAATTATTTTCTCAACCTGCCTCTCCTCATGGAAGTAAAACGGCCATTTTCTCTAACTAATCTCCTCAAGAATTCCTTATTTCCTACAGGATACTCAAGATTATTAAATGATTTTTCTTCTTCACCATCAAATTTACGCAGGAACTCTATATATACATTACGCCTATAGGCTAAAGTTGTGCCGAATGATAAGAATGCAGGATTTTCAACCGTAATACCGTCGTTTTCGCCTAAACAATAATATCTGGCACTGCTATAGGAATATTCATATGCTTCATTAACCATTCCGGCTCTCACAGGATTTCTTTCTATGTATCTACCACAGGCAACTAAATAATTATCTTTCTGAACCGGCTGTAATTTAAACCTACCCTGCCAAAGAAATCCAACAGTAGAATAAACCTTGTGATAATAACAGCTATACGCCTTAGATAAACCCGCCATAATTTTTGATATTCGCTTCGGCTCTTCTAATTCAAGCAAAAGATGATAATGATTAGTCATAATTACCCAATGATATATCTTTAAATCAAATCTTAAAGAATATCTTTTAAGAAGGTTCCTAAAATAAATAAAATCATCCCTGTTTTTAAAGATAGGTATTTTGCCATTACTCCTGCTATATATATGATAAATTAAAGATAAGCGAAGCTGATGTACTCTTGCGTAAGTTGGCATTAGATTTTCTCCCTTCTACCTTCTACAATAATAGACGTGAGAAAAAGAGAAATCTAACGCAAATTTTTTAGGATGGCATTATGTGAAATATGAAGAAAATAATTGCGGCTTAAACTGAGTAATTATAGAGGGTTATCAAAAGCGTCTTGGTTTTTTTTTGGTTTTTTTTAATATGTCCGTGGCTTCTGTCTGCCGAAATTCCCTGCACTCATACGCAATAAGGTTCTTTTTAACGATGATTCTTTTAAAAGTATTTGTTTCTCCATCTTTAACGGCAGATGGTAACCGCGTAAGAAGATCCACTGCCTGCATATGATCCTCACCTGCTGATCTTATACCTAAATGAAATGTCAACATAGCATCACAGCAGGATATGGCGCAATGGACAGCATTTAAGCCCACCGCTGTCCAATTTCCTGTATCGCTGGCATTGAACATTACTTCATAGAAATCTTTTGCCTTCTTAAGGAAAACTTTATAATCGTTTTTCTCCACATTCACGGTTTTGAGTTTCTTAGCTGTCATAGTAAACTTTTCAGTTTTTCTCCATAGATAAGATTATGCGACTTTAGGATATTTTTAATAACAACAAGGCCTTTTTTATGCTTTGCCTTGAATTCGGTTCGTGTATTTACGTATGGCGAAAGCGTATTACCAAATTCTTTTGATATCCTCGCGTCCAACTCCCCAAACAAACGCTCAATAACAGGCTTTACCTTGGCATTCTCCACAATTACAGCCAGATCTATATCGCTTGTAGAACGATCCTTATGAATATTAATACTACCAAATAAAGCAACGCTTACAATACCTTTTCTTGCCTTAAAACCTAAGATTTCGCGCTTAATCAAACCGATGATGGTATCCAGAATTTTATCCTCTTTTGTAAATAACGGTTTAAGAAGATTTAACACTAAAAAAGAATCTTCTTTTAAACTATAAACATGAGTCTTACCCATATTACACAAAATAAGCAACCCTTCTTTCTCTAAAGCGCGCAACGCGGTATGCGTAGCCGCGGGAGTTATTTTTATTTCCTTAGCTATCTGACTGCCATTCCACTGCGCACCTGTCCTACAAAAAAATCTAAGTATCCTAATTTTTGTTTCAGTATTTAAAATCTCATCCAGTGGTTTTGTAAATTTCATAAGCCCTCGCTTTTAAAACGTTTAGTTTTCTAAATACATTTTTAGTAAACTAAACGAATAATACCACACAAAATAATTCATGTCAAGCCCCGCCAAGGCGGGGCGCAGACTTGGTTTTTGTTGGTTTCAGATAATTCTCTACTTTAATCCCCCTCTTGGCGAGGACTGCCTCTATTCTGGATTTTAATTCACTTAATTCCACGGGCTTGATGATATAATCATCGCAGTATAGGCCTTCTGCTTTTACTCTGGATTGGCAGTCAGCTTTGGCAGTTACCATAATAATAGGGACATAGGCGGTTTGTTTGTTTTTTCTCAAAATACGCAATACTTCAAAGCCGTCCATATCAGGCATCATTATATCAAGAAGAATAATATCCGGCCTGTGCCATTTCTGGCTGGCTATGATTTTACCAATAATGCCGCCATTGGCAGTTAATACTTTATAATTTCCTGTGCGCTTAAAATTCTGCTTTATCGCCCCCCGGATATCAGGGTCATCATCAATAACAAGAAGTTTTATCAATCTGCTTTCCATAGTTATAAATTCTCCTAGTTGGTTATAAAAGTATTTTCTAAATTAAGGGGCGACTTTAATTTTCATAGATGCCGCTCCTCCTATACCGAAGCCAAGAAATTTACCTTCCGCGTTAAAACTAACAGCTAATTCAATCTCTTTAATAGCATATTCTGTTTTCATTGTCTTTACAACATCATTAATTAATAGCTCTATTTCTTCTTTTGCTTTCAAAAATCCGTTTCTAAATTTACTTGCCGGCACCGGTTCTCCTATGCCTTCCGGAATAATAATACCTGTCCTTGTCCGGATATATCCGGGAGGATAAGCTATCTCTTTTTCTTTTACTTTGATGAATTTTTGTTCTATCCCTGTTTTCGGAGAGATTATTTTAATTTTGGGTACGCCTTGCTTAACTATAACTACTTTATGCTTTGCTTTACCGGGAATAGATACCTTTAAACGATTCCCCTTATTTACTGTTGTTTTAAGAGACTGTTTCATAGCCTATCTCCTTGTTTAATATTAATAGTACTTAACACTATAATAAATACATAAAAAGTTAGCTATTATTATAACAAAATTATTTTTTATTCAAATGATTTAAATTTAAAAATTATACGCGGAGTCATTTCTTGCAGTAATACTCTTTTGGGGAGTAAACCTCAATTTTAGATATTATTAAATAATATCTAAAATTGAGGCGGGCTTTCTTCTTTTTAGAACTCAATATACTTCTTTGGCTCAAAATTTGTTTCCATGGTCCAGATTACTACAGTGCCTTTTTTCATGCGGTAAACTGCCAGAATATCATATCCTGATTTTTCTACCCAAGGCTTCAAAAAATCACGGTTTGCCACTATCTCTTTCTTTAATTCCAAGTCTTCCACAAGCTCAACTTTTCCGCTTATACGCACCTGAGTATTATCTTTATGGCTGAAGAAACAAAGCTCTACTTCCGGGTTAACGCTTAATTGTTTATGTAAATCCTTCATTGTCCCCGTATGAAACAATATCCCATCCTGCCCTGCTTTGTATAATAACATCCCCCTCACATGCGGCTTATTGCCTTCTACTGTAGCAAGGTGAAAAACCGGGTTTGCCCGCATTAATTCTATTATCTGCGTTTTATTCATTTTTCTTCCCTCCTTTTAATGAAGCAATTTTTCGAAAATGAGATTGCCTGCCTGTCCGGTAGGCAGGCTTCGCTTCACCCGCAATCAAACTGTGTCATAATAGCCATTTTTGTCATTGCGAGGCGAAGCCGAAGCAATCTTATTTATCTATTCCGACGAATACTAAGATTGCCGCAGTCGCTTCGCTCCTTCGCAATGACAAAAAAAGACAATTGCGACACAGCCTCAATGACACTAATTTAAACAGTAATAATAGATTACTACATAAAATAAATACTGTCTTTCAAAATCCTGCGATTCTTTTTAAGAATTCTGCTTTATTGCGAACTTTTTTCTATATTCAGAAGGGGTTATTTTGAACCTTTGGAGAAAGCAAGCAGAAAAATACGCGGAGCTGGCAAATCCGCATTCATGGGCGATTTGAGTTAAAGGCTTGTCTGCCGCCCGCAATAACTTCTGAGACTGAGTTAAACGCAGGTAAATAAGGTAATCATTTGGGGCTTTGCCTGTTTCCTGTTTAAAAAGCCTTGAAAAATGAGACACTGACATTACCGCGTTATAAGCCATATCTTCTACTGTAATCTTATTAGCATAATTCGCGTACATATAATCTATGGCATTATTTATTTTTATGCGAAAACTACTCCTTTGAGTTACAGGCTTAATATCCAAAACATCCCTTATCAAAGCGTGCGTTATTTTAAAACTTAATGCTTTTAATAAATCCTTATACCCCGGCATTTTATTTTCATATTCAAGCATAAAATCTTTGATGTAAAACATTAAATCCGGCGGCATAGCAAATAATTCCCCTGTAAAATCAGGCCTGTGTTTATTTGAATAAATTTTGAATTGTTTTTCAAAAAATCCCTTTTTTATAACCACCGCGATATACCTTGAAAAATCATCCTGCATAAGTTCATGATGCGCCAGGCCGGCAGAAATAACGCAGATTTTTCCGTGTACCGGACGAACGATCTTGCCTTTTATTTTTAAACTGCAATTCTCATCAAATGCCAAAATAAATAAATAAGCCGGATGGCTGTGCAACGGAGTCATCGCGAAAAAACAAGGCCCCACAGAAGGAATAAAAAGCCCAAGGTTACCGCCAAGATAACAATCCACATACCTCAATTGCTCTTTAGTAACCTTGCCTAATAATGCCTTAATTTTTTTAATATTGTTTATCATGAATTAATTCACTCCTACCTGCATAAATAAAAGAACGGGCAGGTTTGGCAGAGCCTTGGGGTTTCTTCGTCGGCTTTAAAGGGCACTTGGGGGTCTAGGATTTCGGCGAATATTACTTCCAACGCTTTCAAATATGCCTGCATGATTTCGTCTTTGTTGGCGAACTGTTCTTCTTTTTTAAACAGGTATTTTATTCCCTGATTTTGATCTGTGTCTTTTATTGAGTAAAGGCAGGCGTTTGTTTTTGCCTGCTGAAATTCCGGCTGGCTGTCTATGAGGTATAAATATAACGGAAGCTGGAATGACTTGACTGTTTTTTTGATTTCCTGCCTGCTGGCGCATGACTGTTCGATTTTCTCAACATCTATCTCCGGAAGGATATCAACTCCGCCAGTTTTATAATCAAGGACTAATATACTTTTGTCACTAAGCGAATCAATCCTGTCAATTATCGCCTGGAATTTAAAGCTGTTTTCTCCTATCTGTATACTACCTTTAAATTTTTTTTCTAATGAAATCACCTCTGCGACTTCTCTTTTCTTCTCATTTTCAAGGAAACGGCTCATGCGGAAATTAATTATTTCTTTGATAAGAAAAGAATCTGACTTCATCTTTCTTTCAAAATCCTGGCTGAATTTTTTATCCAGAATATCAAAGAAATATTTCTTGAATTTTTCATTGATATCGGGTTTTTTGCCGACAAATCCGCTGTAGGTTTCTTCAAGCAGATTATGCACAAATGTGCCGATATGCCTTCCTTCCGGCTCTTCCAGCAGGTCCTCTTTCTCTTTTAATCCCAAAACATATTGGTAATAAAAACGCAATGGGCACTGCATATAGGTATTTATGCTGGAAGCGGAATATTCTTTGTTTTTTAAAAAATCTATTATCTTCTGCCCCTTTTCTATTTCCAGATGTTTTGGCAGGACTTTAACCTGAAAATTCGCTTTTGGCACTGGTAAAACATCCAGAGAGCCTTGTTTCTTTTGCCTTTCCCAGATAAGCTCTTCTATGAACCTGCTTTTTTCTTTGTCGTTTCTCTCCTGATAAATAAGGCAGACATTTTTCGCCCCTGAAATCAGCCTCTTAAACTGGTAACGCTGTATCTCCTCTTCTTTTTCCAGCCGGTTTAACCCAAGGCTTATCATTACTTCTCTGGGGATTAAAGGCTCGTATATTTTAAGGTTAGGAAGCACGGCTTCATTCATATCCATGATTAGGACATTCTCAAAATTTAATGAGCGTGTTTCAAATAAACCCAGTATCTGCAGGCCTTTTAAAGGAGAGCCGGAAAAAGAAATCAACTCATTATCCAGCTTGTTCTCAAAAATTTTAAAAATATCTTCTTTATCAAACGGCTCTTTGTTGAAAGAAGCGCTGATTAATTCTTCTTTAATCTGAAAAATCCTTTCTGCCATTTTAAGGTTCAAAGGATAATTCCTTAGAAAACTCTTTTTTATTAAGATATCCAGTATTTTCTCTAAAGAAAGCGCGAATTCGTAAAAGCTACCAATGCCTTCAAAAGCCTTAAATAAGATATCATGCAAAACCGCGGTAACATTTTTAAGTTCCTCCAACGTTACTTCTAACCCCATAAATCTCATTGTTTTTAACGCCGAATCAAACAATTCCCTTGAATTACCGATATCCGATAAACTGATAAACAGGCTTCCACCCAAAGGAGTCTCTTCCATTCCCAAGAGAATTTCCTCAATTTTATGCGCCAGAACACGGATTACCGCGGAATCCGGCAATAGTCTTAAATTTTTTACTAACGGATGGCTTAAAACATTAAGGTAATCTTTAGTATAATACTGGCTGTCTTTTCTGGTATTCTGAGCCTTAAATACGCATTCAAACAAAGAGTAAACCGAGCTTCTTTTTAAAGGATAGCCCATTGAAACATTAAAATTATCAAGGCAATCAGATATTTCCGAAAGCAAAGGTATAATATTACCGCTCTCAGGCAGGACAATTACTGTATCATCCGGGTTTTTTATTTTCTTTAATCCCTGCCGGACAAGACAGGCTTCTGAATGCACGTCAAAACCTGCTTGTATAGAAAGGTTAAATTCAGGAATCTTTAATTCAGGCGGTTTTATTGATATTGAAAAGTCCTTAGCGGTTTTTCCCAATACACTCCACTCTTGCTCTGAGCCCTGAAAGAAAAACACAGCTTTTTCTTTTTCATAAATACTCCTGATAATATTACTCTCGGTTTTATGCAGGTAAAACAACCCGCAAAAAATTATCTGTTCAAACTCGCTAAAATCCGCCTGTTCAATACTATCTGAAGCCAAAAGATAAATCAGGCCTCTGGAATAGGATTTTTTCTTTTTTAATTCTTCCTGCATGGCCTGCCTTAAACAAATAATACGCTCAAGCAAAGTGTTGATATTTTCCGGCACATCATAGCCAATACTTGCCTTAAGCTGGATATTCTTGAGTTTTTCAGGCTGTATATCTTCCAAATCAAGCTGTTCAATAAAAGACAATATCTCCCGCGCCCATGGCAAAAACTGCGAAAAATTCTGCCTTCCGGTTAAAACATCAGGAGAGAATTTTTTCGCCAGATTATAAATAATATAGCAGGCGTCCAAATCATTAATTACGGAAAATATTTCTTTTTTTGAAAGCGTGTATTCAACAAATTCATCTATGGAAAAAAACGCGGGCGAATAAAAACCTTTGCCGATTTTTTTTGAAAGCTCTTTTTTCAAAAATAAAGCCGGCCGCTTGCCTCCAAAAACAAAAGCGAGCTTGCTGATATCTTTACCCTGCTTAAGATAATTTTCTTCTATAAACTCAGCAAGTTTATCAATGAAATTATCGGATAAATTATAAGTTATTATTTTTTGCATATACTATTTTGGTGTCATTGCGAGCCCCGCCAAGGCGGGGCCGCGTCGCCTACGGCTCCTCGCAATGACACAAATGGTTCACAAGAGGAAGGAAATTAAATTACTTCTTCCAAACTAAAATCATCCAGATAAATCAACATCCCTCTTATTTTCTTATCCGGATAAATCTCCTTAATTACCTCTATATACCCGCGAACCTGCTGTTGATAATCCGCATTTTCTTCTTTAGTACTCTTATAATCTATTATCAGTACCTCTTGGGGATAAACTATTAAACGGTCTATCCTTTTCGTGCTGCCGAATTTATCAATGATTTCTTTTTCAAGAAAAACTTCGGCGTCTTTTGTTTCAAAATAAGGTTTTATCCTGCTGTGGTTTAATAATTTATCTATACTCTGTCTGAATTCGTTAAAATCTCCGGCAAAAGGGAATTTTTTATTAGCCCTGCCTAAGGCCTGATTAATTATTGCCTGTTTGTCTTGATTATACAGATTACCGATAAAAGAAAGCACACAGTGAAGTATCTGGCCTTTTAAAACTTTGTCTCTTGCCTTTAAAACGCTCTCCTGCGTCCACTCATCTTTTAACAAATGAATCCAGTCTTTATATTCTGAAGGAGGAATATCTATCGTATTATTAGAATTAATAAATTCTGGATTCCCGCCTTCGCGGGAATGACATAAAAGAGTTATTTTTCTGCCTTGTGCTGAATTATTTTCGGGTAAAAGTATGCTTGCTGGATTAAATCCGTTTGCCGCTCTTGAAGCGGTAAAAATATAGAGCTCTTGCTGGGGCCGGGTCAACGCGACATAAATACTGTTTAATTCATCAACAAACGATTTCAAATAACTTTCCCTATAAGCTGATTCAAGCAAACTCGAAAATTCCGTATATTTTTTCTTAAGCCGTATAAGTTTAAGTTCATTATTTATACTGATAATTGCCTCTTGGTCCGCTTCAATATTCATTTCCAGAAAAGGTATAATAACCACGGGGAATTCCAGCCCTTTTGATTTATGTATAGTAAGTATTCTTACCGCCTGCGCGGATGCTATATTCACGTATAAATCATCTCCCTGAAGATTATCAAAAAATTCTAGAAATGAAGAAATACTGGAATAATCCTCTTCTTGTTCTTTAATCAGCTCTAAAAACCTCATAAAAAAACCCTGATAAGAAGGAAATTCCTTCATAATCTTAAATTTATTTAAAATACTTATTACTAATTCATAAAAAGGCACTAAGCCGACATTTTTAAAGAAATCCTCAAATAAATCTTCCCATACCTGAGGAAATTCCAAACGAAAATCCCTGTATAAATACGCGCCTGCGCGGCTGTTCATATTATTTCGCGAAAACAGGAATTCCCGCATATCTTTCACATCAAAACCCGAAGCCTTTAAAAATATATCTCCCAGTATAAACGAAGCAAATGAGAGATTATCAATCGGCGAATCAAGGAATTTCAAAAATGAAACCAGTTCTTTTATATAAGAATTCTGCCGGATATCCAGCGTCTTTTCCGATTCTACAGGGATTTTCTTTTCCAAAAGCCATGAGGTCAACAATTCAACCTCATCATTCTTTCTGGCAAGCAAAGCGATATCGGAAAAGGCAAATCGCTGTTTTAACTGATCAATCAAATCCAGAATTTTATCTTTAAGGATATCGTCTCTTTCCTGTTTTATTTTACATTCAATATATTCCACCTGAACATAACCTTGAGTTTTATCTTCCCTGTAGCTCTGCTCTGAACCAGAGAATACTTCAATAATCTGAGTTATTTCTTCAGGTAAAAGTTTTAAGCTGTCTTTCTGCGCCTGTTCTTTAACGCTGATAAACCTTATCAGGTTTTCTCGTGAAAAAACCTTATTATTAAATTCTACGATTTCTTTCTGACTGCGGTAATTTTTAGAGAGCGTATTCTGGATTAAATTAGAACTTTTAAACCGCTCTTTTACCAAATCAATTAAAGAAACTTCCCCTCCCCTGAAACGATAGATTGCCTGCTTTTTATCTCCCACATAAAATAAAGAGCCTCTTGTAGCAAGCGCCTCTTCTACCATAATAAAAAGATTATCCCACTGCAGTTTGGAAGTGTCCTGAAATTCGTCAATAAGAAAATGCCTAAACCTGCTGGCAAGCCGGTAATAAAGCTCAGGCAGGCTCAAAGATTTCTCATCAAGTAAAGAGCGCGCCCGGCTGTTCAAAGCCTCAAGAAACAATATATCTTCCTTAGCGCAAATCCCGTTCAAATCATAAGCCACTTTATTGAATATCTCCACATAATAATTAAACGCGAAGGCCGATTCCAGTTCACAAAGTTCCCTAATATTCTTTCGTATTTTATCCCAAAGCTGTTTTGTTTCCACAGGCGTTTGATATCCTTTATTAACAGGAAAACTTTCTCTTTTAAAGAAAGCTGAGAGGTTATCAATATCAAAACTTTCTTTATTCTTTTCAATAAAACCTGATAGATTTTTCATTAACACCGCGTTGGTGCCTTGAGGCAGATTTTTTTCTAACTCTCTGAGTAAATTCAGGATATCTTTCTTGCGCGAAAGCAAATCATCAGCCTTTATATCATTAGCTGTAAAGACTCCGGAATACCTGTTAACCTTGGAAAATAAAGATTCCAAAACCAAAAGAATGCCTTGTTTCGGAAACCAGCTGGTTTTATTTTCAATAAATAAGTATTGTTTAAGGAATTCATGAAATAATTGCAGAATATGTTTATCTGTGGAAGCCCTGTCAATAAGCTTATCCAAACTATATGCCAGATACTGCCTGTGGTCTTCTTCTGTCTTAAAGTTGGCGGATAAATCCAGTTTAAACGCGCAGCCGCAAAGAATAGCATTAATAAAACTATCTATAGTCTGAACCTGAAAAAAATTATAGTTCCTGATGATTTCATCTAATATTCTTAAAGCCTTTTGCCGGGCAAAACCCTGTTCTACTGCCAAAGAAGAGAGTATATCCTCCTTCTCATTGTCATCCTTGAATTTATCCAGAGCGATTTTCTTTAAAAACTCCAAAATACGCTCTTTCATCTCAATTGCCGCTTTATTAGTAAAAGTTATCGCCAGAATTGTATTTAAAGGGATTTGCTCTGCTTTTAAATAAGGATTAATCAAAAGCTGTAAGTATCTTTTAGCCAAAGTATAAGTCTTGCCTGAACCGGCAGAAGCCTCAACTATGCATACTTGGGGAAACTGGAAAGTTTTAGAATCTTTGTTAATCATTTCTCTGCGCAATTCCCCTCCCCTTGTGAGACCGGGTCAAATGACCTTTTTTCAGTGTCATTGCGACCCTGCACCGTATGGTGCAGAGGAAGCAATCTTAACCCTCGTAGAGATTGCTTCGTCGTTTCACTCCCCGCAATGACACAAATACTCCCAAAAGCTTCATTTGGCACAGTCTCCAAAAAGGAGGGAAAAATTCTCTTGCGTGTTTACGTATTTATCTTGACAATACGGTATTTTCAAGTATACTAAAGAACCTAATGAATTACTTACCCCGCCTTTGGCGGGGTTCAATTCGTCCCGATATATCATCGAGACTCATTGAAGGAGCGTGAACAAAAATGAAAAGACAATGTGCAATTTGTAAAAAAAGCGCGCAATCAGGTAAAACTCTGGTGCGCAAAGGTTTGCCTAAGAAAAAAGGCGGAACAGGAAGCAAAGTAAGCCGTGCTATAAAAAGAAAATTCCTGCCAAACCTTCAAAAAACCCGCATTTTATTGGATAATAAACCTCAAAGAGTTTATGTCTGCACCAAATGCATGAAAAAAGGCAAAATAGTAAAAGCGTAATAAATATGTAGGGGCGGGCCTTGCGTCCGCCCATTATTATATTACAATACCAAACCCCGCCACAGAAAAATCAATAAATTATTTAAAAATAATATCTTTTATTTCTAAAAGCGTGCTTGTCCGCCCCTGCCAGGTGTCTCTGCGTATAGTATAAACCATGTCAAAATAATCGGCATTAACAAGGCTATCCATAAACCTGCCTTTGCTGAAACCTATTGCCTGAAAAACAGTATTGCTGTCAGTAAGCCAGAATTTAATAGTATCTCTTCCTAAAAGCTGCGGCCGGGATTTTAATTTTAAATTAGCGGTATAAAATAACGGCGCTGGATTTCCTGTGCCGAACGGCTCAAGCATTTCTAATTCCGTTATTAATCCATTATTTATATCTGACAGGCTTAATTCCATATCCACATCTAAACTAGGAACTAAATCTTCCAAAGAAAGTTTTTCATAGGCGATATTGTTTATTTTATTCTTAAAATCCACAATATTATTTCTAGAAATATTAAGCCCTACCGCGTGGCTGTGCCCGCCAAAATTATCCAAAAACTCACTGCATTCTGTCAAGGCATGGAATAAATGAAAATTCTTTATTGAGCGCCCGGAGCCTTTGCATAAAATATCATCTTCAGATATTACTATTGCCGGCCGGTAAAACCTGTCTGCTATCTTTGAAGCCACTATCCCCAAAACTCCCTGATGCCAGCCAGAACCTGAAACCACAATTACTTTATGCTCTTTAAAATTAACTTCCCTCTCAATTACGCTTAAGGCCTCCTCCATAATCTTGCCTTCTATTTTCTGGCGTTCTCTATTACATTTCTCTAAAACCTTTGCCAATACCTCCGCCTCGGACTTATCCCTGGCCATCAATAAGTCTAAAGACGCTTGCGCTGTCCCTACGCGGCCGCTGGCATTAATACGCGGCCCGAGTATAAAACCTATAAATGTAGAAGTAATTTTTTTGTTTTTTATCCCGCTGTTTTCTATTAAGGCGTATAAACCCGCTTTATTTGTATTTGCCATGCCTGCTAAACCGAATTTCGCGATAATGCGGTTTTCTCCTGACAAAGGCACTACATCAGCGATTGTCCCCAAAGAAACCAAATCCAAATCATCAATAAGCTTATCTTGTGTAATGGCCTGGCATAATTTATACGCCACTCCCACGCCGGCTAAATCACGGTATTTATACCCGCTATTTTTTAATTTTGGGTTAATAACCGCTTGAGCCTGAGGATGCGTTGAATCCGCTGGCTCGTGATGGTCGGTGACAATAACATCTACTCCCGCGTGCTCTAAGGCTTTAAGTTCTTTATGACTGCTTGTGCCGCAGTCAACTGTTATCAAAAGCTTAATATCTTTTTCTTTAACAATAGAAACAATATTTTTGCTTAACCCATAACCTTCTTTAACACGGTGCGGCAGGTAATGAGACGCTTCTATTCCCATACGTGAAAGTGTATTTTTAAGCAGGGCGGTTGAGGTTACTCCGTCTACGTCATAATCACCAAAAACCATAATTTTATTCTTTTGCCGAGCGTGGGTTCTAACTAAATTAACTGCTTTTTCCATATCCGTGAATGAAAAAGGGTCCAGCAGATTATCAAGGCTGGTATTTAAGAAATTATACGCTTCTTCAGTATCAGTTATTCCGCGGTTAATCAATATCTGGGCAGTAACTTTTGAAATCTCAAGCTGTTTGAAAAAAAGTTCCTGTAGAAGCTTATTTGGGGCGGGGATTTTTATCATTTACATCTTTTCAGGCTTTGATATACCCATTAAATCAAGGCCAGCGGCAATAATAATCTGGGCCGCTTTTAAAAGCACAATACGGGCAGTAGTAACTTTTTCATCCTGCCCTAAAACACGGTGCAAATCATAAAACTTATGAAAATCTTCAGCTAATTCCTGCAGATAAATAGTTATCATATAAGGATCCTGCGTGCCTAAACAAATAGTAAGTATATAAGAAAACTGGCAAATCTTTTTCATTAATTCTATTTCTTCTTTTTCTTTTAATACGCTAAGGTCCGCTAAACTCGCGTCTACTTTACTTCCATAGCTGTTTAAAATACTTGAAATCCTTGCGTGCGCGTACTGGACATAATAGACAGGATTTTCTTTTGTTTGTTTTTTGGCAACATCCAGATCAAAATCCAGATGGCTGGAAGTGCGCCTCATCAAAAAGAAAAATCTCGCCGCGTCAGGCCCGGTTTCTTCAAGGACTTCCCTAAGAGTAATATACTGCCCTTTTCGTGTGGACATCTGAACAGGATTACCTTCCCTGAATATAGTGGCAAGCTGGACTATAATAATTGACAAAGACTGCGGGTCATGGCCGAAAGCCGCAACAGACGCCTTTAGCCTGCTGATATACCCATGATGGTCAGGGCCCCAAAGATTTATCAACCAGTCAAATCCACGGTTGTATTTTTCCTGATGATAAGCGATATCAGGAGTCAGGTAAGTATATGTTTTATCGCTTTTTATTACTACCCTGTCTTTATCATCCCCTAGTTCTGTTGACTTAAACCAGACAGCTCCATCCTGTTCATATATAAAACCTTTTTTCTTCAAATCATCCAAGGCCTTTTCTACTTTCCCGCTTTTGCCTAACGCCTTCTGGCTATACCAATTATCAAACCTTACTCCAAAATCATTCAACTCTTGCTTTATTATATTTAGAATATGCTCCCCCGCGAATTCCCCATGGTCTTTAACCTGCAGTTTCTTATCCATTATCTCTCTGGCGATATCATAAATATAATCGCCCTGATAATGGTCTTCAGGAAATTCTATGCTTTCTCCTAATAATTCTTTAAGCCTTAAATCTACTGAACGGCCGAGTATATTTATCTGATTGCCTTCATCATTTAAATAATATTCCTTTTGGACCTCAAACCCCAGAAAAGCTAAGATATTAGCTAAAGCATCCCCTACTGCCGCCTGCCTCGCGTGCGCTACTGATAAAGGCCCTGTAGGATTTGCTCTTACGAATTCAATTAGAACTTTTTTTCCTTTACCGGAATCCGCCCGTAAATAATCTTTGCCTTCTAAAAGCAAAGATTTAAGTTCATGATGAAAATAGCTGTCATTTAAATAAAAATTAATAAAACCAGCGCCTTCAATCTTGATATCTTTAACATAGCCTTTCAAAGGGCAATTTTGAAGATGATTGCTAAGCGTATGGACAATACTTTGAGCTATTTCCCGCGGGGATTTTTTAAGAACCTTGGTTAGTTTTAACGCGGCGTTAGACGCCAGGTCTCCGAAACGGGCATCCTGAGGCAAATCCAGATAAAGCTCTTTATCAGGCAGCTGCCAATCCAGCTCTTTTAAAGAATCTTTGATTATTGATATTAATAATTTTTCTGTTGGCTGTTTCATACGATAAAAATAAAAGATGGTAGCCGCAGGCTTTAGCCTGCGTTTATCCCAAATTTTGCATTAGAAATCCGATATCGTCGAATTATCTGTACTAAAAGAATGCAAACTAAATTCGGGATTACCCCGGCAAACACGAAAAATCTCGTCGAGATTTTTCGGCCGGCCCTATCCCGCAAGGGACCCCGCCAACGGCGGAGTCCCAACGGGACGTGGCGGGCAAATTTTGCTAATGCAAAATTTGGGTTTATTTACGCAAGCTTAAGCTTGCGGCTACCAATTTTGCCGCATCTACTATCCAAACCTACTGATAGAAAGAAACATTACACTTATTATGCTTCTCTGGGAATCCTGACTCTTTTCGCGTCAGACCATAGCCGCTCTAAATCATAAAAATCTCTCACCGGTTCATAGAAAATATGCGCCACCACACTCAAATAATCAAGAACGATCCAGCCTGATTCATCATTATAAGCGACTTTGGAGCGTAGTTTTATTCTTAATTTGGCTAATTCATCTTCTATAGCTTGCGCGACCGCGTTTGTCTGCCTTAAAGATGTACCGCTGGCAATTAAAAAATAATCGCAAAAGCCGCAAACCGCGCGCATATCAAGAATATGCACTTTTTGAGCTTTTTTAGAACGGGCAATAGATGCAATATGTAAAACTAACTTTTTAGTTTCTATGGTAATCTACCTCCAAACGGGTTATTTATTACTTAGAATCTTATACATCCCTGTCCCGCAATCAGGGCATTTTCCTTTTGCTGCCGGACGGCCGTTTTTCATAGTTACTTTTTGTTCATCCTGCATTTCTTTGCTTGCTTTACATTTCACGCAATATCCTTTTTCAGCCATTTGTTTCCTCCTTTTAAATAAACTGTTTAGGTTTAATGTCTGTTAAATATATCACAGCTTAAAAGCTATGTCAACACCTCTTGTATTGGCAATCTCAATGCATTTGCGTCAGGAAGTTTTCCAACCAAATATTTAGGTAGTTTATCAGTAAGATAATATTCTGAAACTCCCACGGGCTTCTTGGCACTGCGTAAAGCATACTCCACTACAATGTTATCCTTAACTGCGCATAAAATAATGCCGATTGATGGATTTTCATCTTTTAATTTTACTTGTTCATCCAATATATGCAGGCAAAAATCCATCTTACCAGCATACTCAGGTTCAAACTTGCCGGTCTTAAGCTCAATTGCCACAAGGCATCTTAATAGGCGGTTAAAAAACAAAAGGTCAATAAAATATTCATTATTCCCCAATGTAATCCGGTATTGGTTACCAATGAACGAAAAATCTTTGCCTATCTCAAGTATAAAACGTTTAATCTTATCTACCAACCGCTTTTCCAATTCCCGCTCCAAAACCGGTTTGGTTACTCCAAGAAAATCAAGATTATAAACGCTTTTTATAGATTCATCCGCCTGTTCAGCAAGATACGAAGGAAGGACTTTGGAAAAATTATGGGTTTTTTGTTTTAAGTAAAATGTATATGCTCCGGCTTTTATCTGATTGAACAACACATTTCTTGACCAACCGAGTTTAGCCGATGCCTTTAAATAATATTCTCTTTCTTTTTTATTTTTGATTCGGGAAAAAATAAGTATATTATGTCCCCATGGCAATTCTCCAACAAGCTGTTGGAGAATTGATTCATCTTTATACTCAAGATAAAATTGACGCATATACCAGAGATTTTGGGTTGAAAAACCAAAAGAAGTTCCAAAATCTTCTTTCAGGTCATTTGCGAGCCTCTTAACTACTGCATCTCCCCACTTATATTTTTTCTGCCTCACAACAATAGTTCTGCCAATGTCCCAATATAACTTTATAAGCTCTTTATTAACCGACCTAATCGCCTGAATCCGCGCCGTAACAATGCGCGATTTGATTTCATTCAAAAACTTAATATATTCTTTGCCTATCGTATTCTTCATCCCGCCCTTCTCCTTTCTCACGTTATTATTATTTTATTCCTACTATTATAATTGACGTAAGAAAAAGCGGAATCTAACAAAAATTATTGCCGTTACATTTTAACAACTCTTTTCACATCCAGCTAAAGCCTTCTTAGTCACTTCTAAAATCTCACCCTCATTAAACGGTTTATAAAGATAATATACTTTCCCGCCTTTTTCCATGAAATCTATTTCTTTATAAATAGTATCTTTATCCACTTTACCGGTCATAAAGACTACTATCGCAGAAGGGATTACCTTTTTAATAGCCTTACAGGTTTGAATACCGTCTATATCAGGCATATACATATCCACATAAACTAAATCATATTTCTTGTGTTTGCATTTTTCAACTGCTTCCTTACCGCTTAACGCGCTTTCACACTCATACCCTGCCTCTCTTAATTCCTTCTTTAAAGCCACACATTCAATTTTAACATCATCAACTACTAATATCGTTTCCCCTGCCATTTACCTTTGCTCCTTTCCTATATTATCATTATACTTTTTTTCTTTTTGTTTTCACAGCCGGAAGCTCAATAGTAAACTGGCTGCCGTGACGGAAAGTGCTTTTAGCTGTAATCTCTCCATTATGGTTCTTAATTATACCATGTGAAATTGATAACCCTAAGCCTATCCCTCTTCCCGCTTCTTTTGTGGTAAAAAAAGGGTCAAATATTTTAGGCAAATGCTCTTTTTTAATCCCTATACCGTTATCAATAAACTCCGCCAAGACTTTCTTTCCATCTTTGGAATTACTTGTTTTTATTATCAGTTTCCCTCCTTTAGGCATGGCATCGCGGGCATTGGTAATCATATTTAAAACTATCTGCTGAATCTGCCCTTTATCCGCTTTAATCTTTAAAAGGCGTTTAGCATATTTTTTAGTTACTTTTATGCCTTTATCAATTAACTGCTGCCTGCTAAAACTCAAAGTGGATTCTATCGCGTCATTCAAATCTATTATGCCAAATACGGCTTTTGACTGCCTCGCGAAACAACCAAGGTCTTTTATGATTTTAGCCATGTATTCAGTAGAACTTACCATTAAAGCAGCTTCTTTATATTCAGCAGAGCCTTGTTTCATTTTTCTTCTGTTAATCCGTATTAAAGTCAATAAGCCGTCTAAAGGGCTGTTTAATTCGTGGGCTATGCCAGAGGCTAACTGCCCCAAACTGGAAAGTTTTTCCGACTGGATAAGCATGTATTTTGTCTGTTTTAATTCTTCATAAGCTTTTCTTAACTCTTCAGACTTTTCTCTCTCCACTTTCGCGGCGGCGGCCTGCGCGATGAATTCTCTTTCTTTTTTTTCTACTTCCCTCTGCTTAGTAATATCTTCAATCGCGAGAAGGATCTTTTTTTCTTTCTCCTGGCTGCCGCGCACCTGGCAGGCATTGAATAACAAGACTTTCTTTCCCAGCAAAGGAAACTCATGCTCAAATCCAAAATTCTTAAAACTCTTCCCTTTAAGCAAAACATCCTTGAGCAATTTACGCAGCTGCGGGATATTCCATTGCCTCTTAGAAAACTCATAAATAGGCAAATTTATTATTTGCTTCTGCGAAACCTTAAATGTGTCACAAAACGCCCTGTTTACCGAAACAACTTTAAAATCTTTATTTAAGACAATAAGTGCTTCATGCAGGGTATTAATTATATTTTCGGCGTATACACGCGCCAGGGATATTTGCTGCTGAGTTTTTTTAATATCGTTTATATCCAACAATGACAATACCGCCCCTTCTATTTTGTAATCTGTAGTCCTGTATGGGCGGAGGAAAAGCTGGTACCAATGCCCATTCTTATCCTGAACTTCTCTTTCTATGACATTAAGATTATTTATAACCTCAATAAACAATTTCTCTAAATCAGGAATATCTATGTTAATTTTAATATCAGTAATTTTGCGCCCGATATCCGCGTCAATTATATTTAAGGCCTTTTGAGCCGTAGGCGTAAACCTGCGGATACGCAGGTTAAACCCAAGCATAATAATAGGGATATTAACACTGGTTAAAAAATTGTTGATATCATTTACAGCCTCGGATAACGCTTTATTACGGTTCTGCAATTCTTCGTTTAATGTAACCAGCTCCTCATTAGATGACTGTAATTCTTCTTTTGAAGTCTCAAGTTCTTCATTTGTGCTCTGCAATTCTTCATTGCTTGATTGAATTTCTTCATTAGCGGATGTAAGCTTTTCAGTAATAAGTTCTTTTTCTTCAATAACAGCTTCCCGGTATTCCCTGGCCGCTTCTAATTCACGCTTTAGCCTTTTAATTCTCGCGTTTTCAGCCTCCGGGATTATTTTAGTTATTTTTTTATCATACCCCTCAGTATCCTTTTGCGCGGCGTATTCCTGCCCACGCTCCTTTTCAAATAGGATCAAAAATATTTCTCTTTAGTCTTATGATTCTCAAAAGGCATTATTTCTACTTTAACACTTAAATACCCTCCGTTATGTTTTACCTGCAAACCTTCCCTTTTTAATGCCCGGCCGCTTTTTTGCGCCTTATATACGGCTTCCTGTACTTCTGAAGCCAGCCCCTGCTTAAGCATTTTCAAAAGGTTAAAACTCGCCTGCCCTGATACCGGTTCAAGATATAAACTGGTCCGCCCGCGGAATTGTATAATTTCCATATTACTGTTAATAACTACTCCTGAAGGAGAATATTCTGATAATATAAAGCTGTCAGCTTCTTTTTGAATATCAAAACCGCCTAAATCAGGCATAACATTTTCTTTATCTAAAATTTCTTTTTTAAGAACATGCCTGAGCGGGCTAAAAACAAATTCCCTTGCCGCGGGAAAATATTTATTAGAATATATTTTTAACTCTCTATTTACAACCTTAAACGGCTTTGCTAACACGCCAATACTCTCTGAAACCCCAAGAATTAAAAACCCTTCTGGTTTCAAAGCATAATGCAGAATAGACAAAACCTTCTTTTGTAATACCGGATTCATATAAATCAATACATTGCGAAAACTAATAATATCCAGATTTGAAAAAGGAGGGTCAATAGTCACATCCTGCCGGGCAAAAACACATAGTTCACGGATAGCCTTAACAACCTGATAACCTCCATTCTTTTTCACAAAAAAACGCTTTAGCCTCTCTTTTGAAACAGTATTAACCATATCCTTTGTATAAATCCCTTTGCGCGCTTTATTAATAGCTTCTTCATTTATATCCGAAGCAAAAATCTGGATATGGATATCTTTTGCCCTGTATCCTAAAGACTCAATAAGCACTATAGCAATAGAATAAACCTCTTGGCCAGTAGAGCAACCCGGGACCCATATTCTAAAAGGCTCCCCCTGAACCCTTTTTTTAATAATCGCGGGGAATATTTTACTTCTCAATAATTTATATACTTTAGGGTCACGAAAGAAACTGGTAACAGTTATTGTCATATCCTTGCGCAAGGCTTCAATTTCAGGAGGATTAATCTCTAAATAATGAATGTATTTATTTAAATTTTCTATCTGGTTTAAAATCATGCGCCGTTTGATGCGCCGCCTGATAGTTGCAAGTTTATAACCTGAAAAATCAATGCCCTGTGTTTTATGTAATAAAGCGAAAATTTTATTAAGCCCTTCGCTATCTTCTAATATTTCTTCCTGGATATATTTCTGGCTGGCAGGGTTAATATAAGGATGCGCGGCGATTTTAGAAAGTTCTTTTGCTATATCTTTAGGCGCAAGAATGAAATCCACGCAGCCTGTCATAATAGCGCTATGCGGCATACTGTCATATTTTGCTGTTTTTTCATCCTGAGCAAAAGTAACCCCGCCCTGCGCTTTTATTTCCTCCAGCCCCAAAACACCATCTGAAGCGCTTCCTGAAAGAATAATTCCTACCGAGTTATTGCCGTGGCCTTTAGCCAACGATTGAAAAAAATAATTTATTGGCATATATTGCTCATGAAGTATTATTCTTTTGCTAATCTTTAATACCCTGCCTGACAGAGCTATGTTGGTATTAGGAGCTATTACATATATCTGGTCTGGCTTTATAAACATATTATTTTTGGCTTCTACTACAGGTATTACTGTGGAACGTGATAGAAGCTGAGTTAACATACTTTCATGATTCGGGGCAAGATGCTGAATTAATACAAATGCCATGCCTGTCTTGGCTGGCAGGTAATTAAGCAATTCTTTAAACGCCTCTAATCCGCCGGCGGAAGCGCCAATACCAACTATTGGAAAAGATATTTTTCGCGTTTTCTTAATCATTCACCTATCCTCCATTCTCTTCTATCAGATCTTAGCATCATTTCGCGCGCTTCTTATGCGGGTGGGCTATTTTTTCCTCTTCAATTTCTCCTACGATTTCTTCCATCAAATCCTCTAAGGTAACCAAACCAATCGTATTTTTCTGCTCATCAAGCACAATAGCCATCTGGATTTTATCTTTTTGAAATATTCTTAACAGCTCATTTACCCGCATGCCCGCGCGCACAAAATAGGGTTTGTGCAAAAGATCATGCAAAAGAAATAACCCTTTATCCTTTAAGATATACAACAAATCATTAGCGTAAACTATGCCGATTATATTATTCAAATCCCCCTGATAAACCGGCAGGCGGGCATACCCCTCTTCCACAAAAATATCAAGCAATTGATCGGAACTTACAGTATTGCTTACCGCGGCAATATTTTCTTTTGGAGCCATTACTTCTTTTACTTTTGTATCGCCAAACTCAAAAATACGGTGCAGCATTTTTCTTTCTTCATCGCTTAAAACCCCTTCTTCCTTGCCTATCTCTATCATAGTGCGCAGTTCTTCTTCTGTAATTAACGGCGACCTTTTATTAGGCTTTACCCTCAAAAGCCTTAATATAAAATTACTTGTATAAGTAAAAATACTTATAACCGGATTAAAGATTTTTATAAACACAATCATTATAGGAGCAGTCAATAAAGCGGTTTTTTCGCTGTGTTTTATGGCGAGAATTTTAGGGGTTATTTCGCAGAAGATAAGCACAAAAAAAGCAGAAACAAAAGTAGCTATAACCACGCCCCAATGATAACCGAATACCTGCACGGCTATAGCAGTAACAATCGCTGAAATAGCGATATTCATAAAATCGTTGCCAATAAGAATAGCGGCAATAAATTTATCCGAACTTGTAATTAATTTCTGGATTTTTTCCGCCTGTTTTATGCCCTTGGAGATCATATGGCGCAGGCGTATCTTACTCAATCCTATAATCGCGGTTTCCGAAGCAGAAAAGAAAAAAGAAATGAGGGCTAAGAGAAACAATAAAATCAGTGTTCCCGGAAGGGAAAACATCAGGTTCATTAAATAACTCCCTTGTGTAATATGATTACTTCCCTCCCCCTTGTGAGACTGGGTCAAATGGCCTTTTTCAATGTCATTGCGGGCCCCGAAGGGCGAAGCAATCTTAATCCTCGTAGAGATTGCTTCGTCGTTTCACTCCTCGCAATGACACAAATGGCCCTAAAAGCTTCATTTGGCACAGTCTCCAAGGGAAGAGGAATTGAATTCGGATTTTTATATTATTACTACTTTTATCCCAGTTTAAGCGCTTTATAAATATCCGCCTGATTATCCTTGACTGGGCCGATTATCGAAAGATTTATCTTATTCTCCCTGAATATAGCCTCAGCCGCTTTTTTAATATCCTGCGGTTTTAGCTTATTTACTTCTTTAACAATATCTTCAAATGTCCAAACTTTATCGGAACTAATCATTGATTCGCCAATCCAAAGCATATTATCCATGGTCTCTTCCAAAGATAACTCCAATTGCCCCAAGAAGAATTCCTTGGCGCGTTTAAATTCGCTTTCACTTACCTGCTTATCCCTGATTTTTTCCAATTCTTTTAAAATCACTGTTATTGCCTGTGCGACTTTGCGGTTATCAATTCCCGCGTGAACCAGAAACGCGCCAGTATCCTGATAACGTTTAACTCCGGTACCGATTTCATAAGCCAACCCTTTTTTCTCCCGGACTTCATTAAACAGCCGGCTTGACATATTCGCCCCTAAAATCACATGCAATAATCCTTGCGCGTATTTCAAAGGATGCTCTCTTTTAAAACTATGAAAGCCGATAGCAATATGAGTCTGCTCAGTATCTTTATTTAATACTTTTAACTGAGGCTTTGATTGCGCTTCTTTCACCTCAAGGAATTTATTTATGTTCTTATCATTTAAACCGGAGAAAATACCTGATACATCCTTTGCCAGTTGATCATGCTCCAATAACCCTGCCGCGCTGATAACAGTATTTAACGGCGTATAATGCCTGTTTTTATACGAGTATAAATCTTCTTTCTTAATTGAACTTACTGACTCAACTGAACCAATAACGCTTAATCCCAAAATCTGTCCCGGCCATAACAACTCATCTAAAAGCTCATAAACATAGCTTTGAGGCAAATCCCTGTACATCTTTAATTCTTCTAAAATAACTGTCCTCTCTTTTTCTACCTCAGCCTGCGGCAACAAAGGGTTTATTACCATATCAGAAAGAATCTCAAGCCCTAATTTAAGGTAACGATGAGGAAGCTTTACCAAATAACAGGTCACTTCTTCGGAAGTAAAACCGTTTAACGCCCCTCCCACCCCTTCAATAGACTCTTTAAGCTTGCGGCAAGAATACTTCTTGGTGCCTTTGAACAAAAGATGCTCAAGATAATGGCTTATCCCTTTATTCTCCACAGTCTCATACCTTCCGCCGACCTTTAACCATATCCCCAAAGAAACGGATTTCATTTTAGGCATACTATGAGTAATTATCCTTAAGCCATTATCTAATACTGTCTTCTTATACACTAATTACCGCCTTTCTATTTTTAATTTCCCTCTTCCCGTTAGAGAGAAGAAAAAACATGATTATACTGGTAGCCGCAAGCTTCAGCTTGCGTAATAAAACGCAGGCTAAAGCCTGCGGCTACCATAAATTAGGTTTATATCAAATTTACGTTATCTTATCAAATCCTTAACAAACCCGCCTACTTTACTTACCAAATCTGAATTCCCAATATTCTCTTTAATCTTAGCCACAATAGAACTGCCGATAATTACGCCATCGGCATTTTTATTTATTTCTTTTATCTGCCCGGATGTGGAAATTCCAAAACCAACACAAACCGGTTTCTGAGTATTCTGTTTAATTAAACTAATGTTTTTAATACAATCTTCCGGCAGGTTTTTGCGCGGCCCGGTAACGCCGGTTAAAGAAACATAATAAATAAACCCCGTTGAAACTGAAGATATTAATTTTATCCGCTCTTTTGTGGAAGTAGGAGCAAGAAAAAATATTGTGCTTAAATTATCCGCTCTGGCGCATTTTATAAAGGATTTTGCTTCCTCAGGTATTAAATCAGGAATAATAACACCATCTACGCCTGAAAGATTAGCTCTATTAGTAAACCTTTTTTCTCCATAGCGAAACACAGGATTATAATAAGTCATCAGGCAAATTGGAATATCGGTTTTTTTACGGCATTCTTTAACCATGCTGAAAATATTATCCAAATTGACGCCTTTTTCAAGCGCAGTTTTGGAAGCCTGCTGGATTATAGGCCCGTCTGCCATAGGATCAGAAAAAGGCACGCCTAATTCTATTATATCAACGCCGATTTTGGAAAACTCCAAAATCAACTTCTCTGTAACTGCAAGGCTGGGATATCCGGCGGTAATAAAAGCAATAAACGCTTTTTTACCGCTTACCCTTAACTGTTTAAATTTTCTGTCTATTCTATTCATAAAATTACCCGTTTTTAACATTTCATTACTGTCCAAATTAGTGTCATTGCGAGCGGAGCGAAGCAATCTTAACGACGGAAGATTGCTTCGTCACTTCGTTCCTCGCAATGACACGCTATTGACATCTCAAAAACATTTTACCGACGATAACAATTGTCATAAT
>JBDRLG010000149.1:0-6896 GCA_043813255.1 Candidatus Omnitrophota bacterium | reverse complement strand
CTCGCCGAAAGATTCCGAAAAACTTTTCCGCTCATAAACCAGCCTCTTAATGCAGCTAAAGAATACAAAACAAGGGAGCAAATGAGCTTTTTACATATCACGTTATTTATCAAAGAGTTAACATAATTGCTCCATAATATTCACGAATGACTCTTAATTTATCGTGATTTCAAACCATGGAGATTCTGCTTTTTTGGTGGAGAAGGAAATTTGCGTTTCTTGTTTGGTGGTTGTGATTTTTTTACCGCGGCTGCCTTGATTGTTAAGTTCGTATACGGTTATTTCTTTATCTCCCGCGTTTCTTACCTGTAAGTTCATCTTTTTTAATAATACCGGTTCTTTGCCCCAGTGGAATTTGCTTGGGTTAATCCATTTGCTTTGGGTATTTTTTACTTCGCTTATGGCGGTTATCAGGAAACCGTTTGTTTCTTTGAGTATGGCGATAACTCCGTCTTGGTCAGAAGTAACGCTTAGGCCGTTGAAATTAAGCGGCCTGTTTTTTATAAAGCCGACAGCGGCTTTAATCGCGGTTGAGCTTATTGTAAGCATTCCGTTATCAATATCCGTTAATACGGGATTATTATTAAGGAATATAAAACTCGCCAGTGAATTTAAAATTAATTGCTGGGGGTTGTTCATTATGTCAAAATAGCTGTTTATACGGTTAAACGCGGTTTTTTGAGGGAGCCTGTGTTTAAACGCGAATTGAAATAAACCGTCCCAGTTGTTTTTTACCCCTTCAGCCGCCAAAAATAACGGAGTTTCGTAGGCGTATTGGTTGGGGTAGCAGTGGTTCCATTCACTGATTGTAAGAGGTTTTAAGAGGCATATACTTTCGGAAGATTCTTTATATTCTTTTAGGATATCGATTTTCTTTAATAAATTTTTGAGTATTTCATTATCTTTTTGAGTTAAAGTTGATTTGTTGTGGATGGTGAAATTATTCCTGTCCCAAGGTTTGCCGGGAAAGACAGGATGGTCCCAGTAGGTATGGACATCCAGAAAATCGCATGGCTCTTGAGCAAGGATGTCTTCAGTCTTGGAATACCCTCCAATGCCGGTAATCGGTACTTTTATATTAAGGTTATTTTTCAGGAAGTTTGTCATTCCCGTGAAGTATTTTTTTTCAAGTTCAATGTAAAATGCTTTGACATCTTTAATTGCCTGAGGTGAATAGAATGCCTTGAGGCTTTGCAGGGGCCGCGGGAAATTAAATCCGGAGATATCTTTGATATTTATAATTTCATTGCCGGTTATTTGTTTGAGTGATATGTTTTCTATGGTTATAGTTTCTGTTGAGCAGCCTATAATTAAAGTAACTCGGGCGTTGGCGCAATTATCTCCAGCTGTAAAGGGAATTTTAAATGTACGGGATTCTGGGGTTAATTGAATAGTTTCTGAAAGTCCTAAATTATTCCATGGTGAGTAATTCTGCTTGCAGGAAATATCTATTTTGTATTCTTTATTTGCTTTGGCGGTGATTTCAAAGAGGTAGTTTTTATTTTTTTCTATGTTGATGCTGCCATTGTAATATTGGACATGCCATGGAATATTGGATATTTTTTTTACTGATAAGATTGTGTTATTGCCGGAGGTTTTTTTTACGCAGGCGGTATCTTTGTGTTTTTCAACTACCCAGTTATTTTCGTTTAAGAGTTTTTGCTGGGAGGTAATTTTTTTGACCGCTATTTCTTCTGAATCGCTGCTCTGCTGGAGCGAAAACCAGGCGTTTTTGACATTTTGCTCTCTCTGGTATTTTTTCTTTAGCCATTCATTCCAGAACAGGTTGAGCCGTTTTGAGTAGCTTTCAGGTATAGAATTTTTTTTGAGCCCGAATAATGGCCCGTTTAACTGGTTTTTATACCAGGCGTTAATTATGGAGTTTTCATTGGTAATTTCAATCAGCGCGATTGCGGGGTCATCGCAGTATTTGTGTCTGGTGTATTTATTATAGTGGGTTAATAATTCCTGCGCGTATTTTTTCTGGAGCTGGATTAATTTTAGGTCAAACATTGAAACTGGTTTTGCCGCCATGCCTAATTTATCCGCGTCAGTTATTTCGTCTGCTTCTGTGAAATGCCGTGAAACCAGCAGGTTCATATCTATATATATGCCGCGCGACTTTAGCTGATAAATAAGATAATCAAGCTTATCAAGCTGTTGAGGGCTTAATTCCCGCGTTTTTTTCATTTGCGCGTGCCTGTAAACCGGGCAGGTATCTTTAAATATTCCTTCAGGCTCAAAATAAAAATCCATGTGGTGCAGGCGCACTGCGTTAAATCCGAAAAAGGCGAGCCGTTCGGCGATAAACTCCGCCTGTTTTTTAGAAGGAAAACATGCGCTAAAGCAAAGGTTTGTCCCCCAAAATTTGGCGCGGGTGCCGTCTTTAAAATAGAAATGCCCGTCTTTTACTTCTGTAAATCCGTGTTTTCCCGCTGGCGCGTCTAATACGTATTTTCCTATATTCGCGTGGGATTTGGGGTTGAGTTTTTGGCCGATGACAAAGGCAAACCATTCTTGGGGTTTTATGTTTTCGGCTCTAAGCGTTAGCAGGGTTGTTAATATGAGAGATAATAAAAACAGAGTCAATATTTTTATCTTCATGATTTTTATTATAGCATAATCCTATAAATACTATAAATTATTTCTTCCCGAATATATAATCAGCTTGTTCTTTTGGAAGGTTTTTGACGAGGTCATTCAGGAATTCTTCCGTCATGGATATGGAATCGTTAATTTTATTCTCTCTCGTGGGTATAATCAATAAACTGCCAGCGGCGGCCATAAAGCTGGCGGAAAACAGGCAGGTAAAGGATAACAGTTAAAATCCAGATTAGATAGCCTAAGATGTGTTTTCTAAAATTAATTATTGCTTGCATAGGCAAATCACTATATTATACTTAATAGAGGTTTGTCAAGGCCTATATATTAGCGCGAGTTAGATATAACGCAGAGGTTATTGGTATCCTTGCGTTATATTAGTGAAGTGGAGTCTTTCCACATATTGTTTATGAGAAGAGAATTATTTCTAGATATTTTGGTGCATTCTTATTTAACTTCATTTCTGGCTTTATGGATTTATTTAAAGTCAGGCAGTTTGTTTTATTCGGCTGTTTTTATTTTTGGCGGTATTTTTATTGATTTAGACCACCTTATAGATTATTTTATTGCGTATGGCAGTAAATTTAGCATAAAAGATTTTTTTGGCTCTGGGTCTTTGAAGTCAGGGAAAGTATATTTATTTTTGCATTCATGGGAAATCATTTTTATTATACTCCTGTTTTATTTGGTAACTAGCTCTTATGCTGTGTTACTTTTGTTCTTAAGTATGTCAATGCACCTTATAATAGATAATCTGCAGAGAGAGAATTTAAGGATATATTTTCTTACGTATAGGATTATTAATAAATTTGATGTTAGGCTAATTCTTCCTGAAGCAATATTATTATTTCCTGAATTAAAAGATAAATAACCTGTTTTTCTTCTATGTTAAAAATCGGCTTATTTAAATTAAAATCCAATCTTATCCTTGCTCCTATGGCGGGAATAAGCGATTTTCCTTTCCGCATGCTTAACCGTAAATTTGGCGCTGAATTGGCTTTTGTGGAGATGATTAACTGCCGCTCTATCAGTTTTAAAAGCAAGCGCACAAAAAAAATGCTTTTTTCTACTCCTCAAGACTGGCCGCTTGGCGTGCAGTTATTAGGCTGTGAAATTGATTATATCCTTAAGTCTTTAGCGGTTATCAGTGATTATAAGTTTGATATTCTTGATTTTAACGCCGCTTGTCCGGCAAAGAAGGTAGTGCGCCGCGGTGAAGGGGCGGGGCTTCTTAAGTCTCCTGAGAAATTAGGAGAAATACTTAAGTTGGTAGTTAAAGAAACAAAAACTCCGGTTACTGTGAAAATCCGCGCGGGCTGGGATAAAGATTCTGTTAACGCGGTAGATTCAGCTAAAGCCGCCCAAGACGCGGGAGTCCAAGCTGTTTTTATTCATGGCCGGACCAAGGTTCAAGGTTATAGCGGGAGCGTGGATTATAAGATTATTAGAGATGTAAAAAAATCCTTAAAAATACCAGTGATTGCTTCCGGGGATGTGTTTTCTCCTGTTCTGGCAAAAAAAATGTTTGAGCAGACGGATTGTGACGGACTGATAATTGCCAGAGGAGCTTTGGGCAATCCGTGGATATTCAAGCAGATATCGCATTACCTGAAACATTCTGAATTAATAGCCTGCCCCAGCCATGATGAGATAGCCGATACTATGCTTGAACATTTGGATATGTGCATAGATTTTCACGAGGAAAAGAATGGCGTTATTATTTTTCGTAAATTCTACAGCTGGTATACAAAGGGATTTAGGAAAATCAGGGTGCTTCGGGAAAAATCAAATAGGATAAAAACACGGCAAGATATGGTAGATATTATTAATCAATGCAGAGATTTTGCATAAGCATAATTCCCCTCCCCACAAGAGACTGGGTCAAATGAAATTGTCATCGACGAGACTATTTTGTCATCCCCGAATGTTTTAATCGGGGATCTAAAAATCATCGTCGGAGATTCCCGCTTTCGCGGGAATGACATTCCTATTTGGCACAGTCTCACAAGTGGGAGGGAAGATTAGTTAATATGAATAGTTTATTAGATACTTCTATTCAATATCTTAAAGGCGTTGGCCCTAAAAGGGCGAAGATATTTAATAAAGCAGGGATATGGACAGTTGAAGATTTATTATATTATTTCCCCCGCCGTTATGAAGACCGCGCGAAGTTTAGCTCTGTGTCTGAATTAAAAGAAGGCGATACCCAGACTATTAAAGTAAAAATTTTAGCCCGCGGCCAGAGGCAGTCATGGCGCAGAAGGCGGTTTAGTATTTTAGAGCTGGCAGTAGGCGATGATACCGGCAGGATTTCTTGCGTATGGTTTAACCAGCCGTATTTAAAAGAATATTTTAAGGTGGGTTTGACATTAATATTATACGGCAAGGTAGAACGTTACGGAAAAAGGCTGCAAATGTCTTCTCCTGAGTTTGAAATTATTTCAGATGATACTGATGAGAGTTTAAGTATTGGAAGGATTGTGCCGGTTTATTCTCTTCTACAGGGTTTAAGCCAGAGAGGGTTAAGGCGTTTTATAAAAGAAACATTAGATGAATATCTGCCTAAACTAAATGATTTTTTGCCTTTTGATATAAGGTCAAAGAATAACCTGGTAAATCTCGCGAAAAGCATTTTAGAAATACATTTCCCTGAAAGTTTTAATTCGCAAAAAGAGGCTTACCGCAGGCTGGCGTTTCAGGAGTTTTTTTTATTTCAGATTTTGCTTGCTTTGAGAAAATCGCGGCGCAAACAGAAACAGGGGATTACTCATAAGGTAGATAAAGCAAAGCTGGTCGCTTTTATTAATAGTTTGCCGTTTAAATTAACACATTCGCAAAAGGCGGTTATAACGGAAATTATTTCAGATATGGAGAAAGATGAGCCTATGCAGAGGCTGCTTCAGGGCGATGTCGGTTCTGGAAAGACAATCGTCGCGCTTATCGCCGGGCTTGCGGCTATAGGCGGAGGATATCAGGCCGCTTTTATGGCGCCCACGGAAATATTGGCCAAACAGCATTATGAAAAAATAAGCGCTCAACTTAAAAATGTAAGAACCGGGCTTATTTGCGGCGGAACAAATAAAAAGGCAAGAGAAAAATTATGCCAGCAGATAAAAAACGCAGAGATTGATTTAATAATCGGGACGCACGCTTTGCTTCAAGAGAGTATACTGTTTAAAAATTTAGGATTGGTTATTATAGATGAACAGCATAAATTCGGAGTAGGCCAGAGGGCGTTATTGCCGCAAAAAGGCTTTAATCCTGATGTCTTAATTATGACTGCTACTCCTATCCCAAGGACACTGGCGATAACTTTATACGGAGATTTGGATATTTCAGTAATTAATGAACTTCCCGAAGGAAGAATTCCGATTAAGACAACGCATTTTACTTTTAAACAGCAAGATAAAGCTTATGATATTGCCCTGCAGCAATTGGCTCGCGGGCATCAGGCTTATATTATTTATCCGGTTATTGAAGAGTCTTATGCTTTGGATATAGCCGGAGCTAAAAAAATGTATGAGAGGTTAAAGGCTAATGAATTTAAAGAATTCAAAGTAGGTTTAGTGCATGGGCGCCAGAAGCAGAATGAGCAGGATGAAATAATGTCTAAGTTTAAGAATAAAGAGTTAGATGTGCTGGTTTCTACAACAGTTTTGGAAGTGGGTATTGATATCCCTGAAGCAACCTGTATGATAATTGAGAACGCGGAACGTTTTGGCTTGAGCCAATTGCATCAGCTGCGCGGCCGGGTTGGCAGAGGGCCGTATGAATCTTTTTGTTTGTTGTTATCGGATTTAAAGACCGATGACGTTAAGGCGCGTATCGCGGCAATGGTAAAACATAACAGCGGTTTTTATATAGCCGAAGAAGATTTAAAAATAAGAGGCCCTGGAGAATTTTTCGGCAGGCGCCAGCATGGCTTGAGTGAGTTGAAGATCGGTAATCCCCTAACACAAATGCAATTATTGAAAAAGGCGAGAGAAGAGGCTTTGCGTTTAGTAAGCGCGAATCCCCAATTAGACTTAAGGCCGAATATTTTATTAAAGGAAAAATTATTACAGCGTTTTCCCGAATATGAGAAGTTGGTAGTAGTGGGGTAGCCTTGAATTTTGTAGGAAGAATTTAGAGTAAAAGAAACCGTTTTCTTTAACCCTCCTAAACCCGCCTGTCATCCCAATATGATCTACCAAAGTAGAAATGTCGTATTCTAAAGTTGCTATAATGAGACTGTTGCAAAACTCTATTTCTGTCATCCTGCGCGAAAGCGCAGGATCTATTATCGACGATAAAAT
>JBDRLG010000148.1:0-7799 GCA_043813255.1 Candidatus Omnitrophota bacterium | reverse complement strand
AGTATTGTAAATTATGGCAGGAAAAAAGAGAAAAACTCAGTTATGAAATAGACGGCATTGTAATAAAAGTAAATAGTTTCGCTCAGCAGAAAAAACTGGGTTTTACTTTGAAAAGCCCGCGTTGGGCAGCAGCGTATAAATATCCCGCCAGGCAGGCGACAACTGAAGTGCTGGAAATTAAATTTCAGGTGGGAAGGACAGGCGTGATTACTCCTGTATCTGTGCTTAAGCCGGTTGTTTGCGGCGGGGTGACTATTAAGCATGCTACTTTGCATAATTTTGATGAGATAAAACGTTTGGGAATCAGGGAAGGCGACAGGGTAGTGATTGAGCGCGCGGGAGAAGTTATCCCTAAAATAGTAAAAGTTGTGGAAAGCGCGCGAAGCGGCAAAGAAAAAAAATTTAACATACCTCAAGAATGCCCTTCCTGCCGTGGTAAAATAGCCAAAGAAAAAGAAGAAGTGGCGTACCGTTGTATTAACCCATCTTGTCCGGTTCAGCTGGAGCGGGGGTTAATGCATTTTGCCTCAAGAGACGCCATGGATATTGAAGGCATGGGAGAGGCAGTGGTTGAACAGCTGATAAATGAAGGGATGGTTAAGGATTTTTCCGATATATATTCTTTGAAAAAAGAGGATTTTCTAAAACTGGAATTATTTAAAGACAAGAAAGCGGATAATTTGCTTGAAGCAATAGGAAAAAGTAAAAGCCAGCCTTTATCCCGGCTTGTATACGGGCTGGGTATAAGGCATGTGGGAGAGAAAGCGGCATTTGTATTGGCGCAAAAATTTAAAACTATGGACAATTTACTGCACGCGAAAAAAGAAGATTTTGAAGCGGTATATGAAATAGGCGCGGTTATGGCAGAGTCAATAGTTGAGTTTTTTAAGCTGGAAAATTCCCTGAAGCTTATTAATAAATTAAGAAAATCAGGTTTAAATTTAAAAGAGAAAACCAGTATTGAAAAGAAAGCCGCTTTAGACGGCAAAACATTTGTGTTTACCGGAGAAATGGAAAGTTTAAGCCGCTCTCAAGCGCAAAGGCTTGTGCGTGAATCTGGCGGTAACGCCTCTTCAATCGTAAGCAAAAATACAGATTTTGTGGTTGCTGGGGCTAATTCCGGCTCTAAATACGAAAAGGCCCGAAAATTAGGGGTAAAAATTATTGATGAAAATAAATTTAAGGAGATGATTAAGTGAAACAGACATATCAGGTTTATGACATTAATGAAAACGAGAAATCCCCCCTACACCCCCCTTTGAAAAAGGGGGGCAGGGGGGATTTTCAAGCCAAAATTATTTCACTGTTTATTATTTACTGCCTACTGTTTACTTCAATGGGTTGCGATGCTTTTGTGCGTAAGTTTACCCGTAAACCAAAAAAAGACAAAGAGAAAAAAGAAGAATTGGTTCTAGTGCCGGTTGAATATAATACGGAAAAAGTCAGCAAGCAAGATTTATATCAGCAATACTTTTTATTTTGGAAGACATGGCAGGAACAGTTGATTGATTCATTAAGATATGAAACTAACTGGAAAAGATCAATAGGCTGCGCGTCTGAAGCGGCAGGTAACCTTGAACAGATGCAGAAATTGCTGAAAAAAGAAAAACAGGAGGAATTATCTCCTTATGTAAAGCAATTAAGGGATCTTGTAACAGCAATGGAGAATGACCCTTACTGCCGTAGAGTAGATTATTATCTTGCGGCTGCCAGGAGGTTAAAAACGAAAATTCAGAAAAAGTTTTCTTCCAAGAAAATTTACCTTAAAAAAATAAAGGATAATCCGCAATGATATTAGAAAAAATTACAGTAGGGTCTTTGGAAGTTAATTGTTATGTGCTGGCATCGCAGGAATCCAAAAAAGCAATTGTTATTGACCCTGGAAGCCAGAAAAATAAGATATTAAGCGTGCTGGAAAAACATAATTTAGAGCCGGCTTTTGTAATAAATACGCACGGGCACTATGACCATATCGGCTGTGATGATGATTTTGGGGTGCCGGTTTACGCGCATCGTGAAGATGTAAAATTATTAAGAGACCAGAACCTTAATTTATCCGCTTTTTTTTCTAAAGGTTATACTGTAGGGTCAGAAATAAGGGCTTTAGAAGATAAAGAGCTTATATCTTTGGATGATATTGAACTAGAGGTTATTCATACTCCTGGACATACTCCTGGAGGTATATGTTTGTTAATGAAAAAACCAGTAAATAATATTTTATTTAGCGGGGATACTTTATTTTTTGAAAGCGTCGGGCGTACTGATTTTGCTCAAGGAGCAGCAGAAGAACTTATTGAAGCAATTAAAAATAAAATATTAGTATTGCCGGTGGATGTAACTGTTTATCCCGGGCACGGACCCGATACTTCTATTGGGCATGAAAAAGAATATAATCCATTTGTAATTTAATTCTCCTTGTGGGAGGGGTTAGGGAAGGGGTAATTCATTAATAATCTCCCCCTCCTTAATCCTTCCCACAAGGGCATGCGTGTAAACTTAAGCTGATTATGGTAGCCGCAGGCTTTAGCCTGCGTCGTCCAACGCAAGCTAAAGCTTGCGGCTACCAACATAATCATGTTTTAGCTTGCTTAAGTTTACACCTATTCCCACAAGGGGGAGGAAAGTTGTAATTAAAATATGCGTGAATTTATAGAAGATTTTTTAAATTATTTGTCGGTTGAAAGAGGGTTGGCTTTAAATACTCTTTCTTCTTACCGTATGGATTTAAATTCCTATATGGATTTTTTGGAAGAAAATAAAATTGGCGCTTTGGCAAGAACCACGAAAGACGAAGTAATCAATTTTATGTTTTACCAGAAAAATAAGGGGCTATCGCCTAATTCAATTTCCCGCAGGCTTACAGCTATAAAAGTTTTTTACAGATTTCTGGTCAGGGAAAGGATTTTAAAAACCGACCCTACAAGCCTGATAGATTCCCCGAAGTTATGGAAGAAAATACCCGAGACGCTTTCTGTGAATGAGATGGAATTATTATTAAACCAGCCTGATAATAAAGGCGCGCAGGGTATCCGTGATAAGGCTGTGTTAGAGGCTCTTTATGCCACGGGTATGAGGGTTTCTGAAGTAGTAAATTTAAAAATGGATAGTATTAATCAGGATGTGGGTTTTGTGCGTTGTATTGGAAAAGGCAATAAGGAGCGGATTATTCCTTTGGGCAAAAAGGCGATATCTTGCATAAATAAATATTTGGAAATAAGCCGGCCGTGCTTCCTGAAGAAAAAGCAGAGTGAGTATTTATTTTTGAGCCGGCTGGGAAAAAAGATATCAAGGCAGTCGTTTTGGAAGATTATTAAAAAATACGCGGCTAAAGCGCAGATTAAAAAACCGCTGAAGCCACATATTCTAAGGCATACATTCGCCACTCATTTGCTGGAAAGGGGAGCTGATCTGCGTTCAGTACAGGAAATGCTTGGGCATTCCAATATTTCCACGACGCAGATTTATACGCATGTGAATAAAGACCGGCTAAAAACAATACATAGAATGTTTCATCCCCGGCCGTAGGTAATGTTAAAATTTGCATGAAAATTCCAAATCCCAAATTACAAATAATAACCAATAGCCAAAATTCCAATGGCCGAAACAAAAAAAGAGGATGTTTTTATCAATGTTTGCCCAAAATCATTACGTAGGGGCACAATATTTTGTGCCCGTTTATAATTTTTGACATAACCCGGACGTAGAATGGAGCAAAAATGGAGAATTATTTAAACAAACTGCCTCAGGAGCTGCGGGAGCTAATACGTTTATGCGGCGAAATTGCTTCTTTAAGAGGTATGTCGGTATATCTTATCGGAGGATTTGTTCGCGACCTTATTCTAGGGGTTAAAAATCTTGATTTGGATATGGCGGTTGAGGGGGAAGGGATAGTATTCGCCGAGGATTTATCCGCGCGGCTTAATGCAAGGATAATCCGGCATAAACGTTTTGGCACTGCTACGGTTATTTTAGGGCATTATTTGAAAATTGATATTGCTACGGCAAGAAGAGAGGTATATTTAGAGCCGGCAAGCCTGCCTGAAGTGGAATTCGGCAGTTTAAAGGATGATTTAATAAGGCGTGATTTTACTATAAACGCCATGGCAATTAATATAACCAAGCCGGATTTTGGAAAACTGATGGATTTTTCTTTCGGCAGGCAGGATTTGCTAAAAGGTAAAATACGCGTCCTGCACAAATTAAGTTTTATTGATGACCCTACACGCATTTTGCGGGCAGTGCGTTTTGAACAGAGATACGGTTTTAAAATAGAGCCTGTTACTCTCAGGTATCTTAAACACGCGGTAGATAATAAAATGCTGGAAAAAGTCCAGCCTCAAAGGCTGCGTGATGAATTAATTCTTATACTTAAAGAAACGCATCCTTTGAAATATATAAAACGCATGGAGGCCCTGAAGCTTTTGGGTTTTATCAGTCCAAAAGTTATATTCAAGAAAGAAAGCTGCCAATTATTAAAAGCAGTTGAAAAAGAAATTGACTGGTTTAATTCCACTCATTCATCGCGCAGGAAGCTGGATATATGGCTGATTTATTTTATCGGACTTATTGATTCATTGAGTTTAAAGGATACAAAGGCAGTATGCAAAAAACTTGTTTTTTCTAAAGGCGAAGAGAAAAGGATTTTTAGCGCGAAAAAAATAAGCGATAAGTTTATCCGTGATTTAAGCCATTTAAAAATCAAGCCCGCGAAAATATTCAGCATGCTTAAATCTTTGAGTTATGAAAATATTCTTTTGATAAAAGCAAAATATAAAAACCCGTATTTAAAAAAGCATATAGAAGACTTTTTGGAAATCTATACGGATATCCGCGTTTGTGTTTCTGGCCACGAACTGCATAAAATGGGAATCGCGCCCGGGCCGCTTTATCAGAAGATTTTCGCGAAGGTATTAAAGGCCAAACTAAATGGTTTAGTGAAAACAGAAGAAGAAGAGATGGAGTTGATTAAAAAATTGAAAGGTAAAATATTGTAGGGGCGGACCTTGTGTCCGCCCGTATAGGATAAGGAGAAGATGAAATGTCAAGGAGTGAAAGAGTCGCGCAGGCGTTAAAAAAAGAAATAAGCTGTATAATACACGATGAATTAAAAGACCCCCGTCTGGGTTTTGTTACAATTACTCAGGTTGATTTAACCCAGGATTTACGGTCGGCGAAGGTATTTTACAGCGTGTTAGGTAAAAAAGAAGATTTTCAGAAAACTAAAGAGGCGCTTGAATCTTCTTTAGGTTTTATCCGCAGGCTGATAGGCCAGCGTATCCGTTTAAGGTTTACTCCGGAGCTGATGTTTAGGGAAGACCATTCCAGCGAATATGGCATGAAAATAGAAAAAATTCTTAACGAAATAAAGGAGCAAGATGAGCCTGAAAAAGATAGCGGCACAGATAAGAAACCAGAATAATTTTTTAATCACCAGCCATGTCAATATGGAGGCAGACGCTTTGGGCTCTGAGCTGGCATTTTACAGGCTGGTAAAATTGCTTAACAAAAACGCGGTTATTGTTAATGAAGATAACCTGCCTTATGGTTATGAATTTTTACCTGGTGTGGAAGTAATAAAGAAGTATAAAGATACATTAAAGAAATACCTGAAATATGATTGTTTTGTCGCTTTGGATTGTTCGGATTTAAAAAGGACAGGGGAAGTATATAAATTAATTACTGAAGGCAAGCCGGTTATTAATATTGACCATCATATAAGTAATGTGAATTTTGGCACGTATAACTGGGTCCTGCCGCAGGCTTCTTCATGTTGTGAAATGTTGTATTACTTGTATAAAGAATTAGGCGTGAGGTTTGACAAAGATTCAGCTTTGGCTTTGTATTCGGGTATTCTTACTGATACGGGTTCTTTCCGTTTCTCAAATACCACAAGCCATACACATAAGGCGGCAGCTGAACTTTTGGAATATGGCTTGGATGTTGTGGGAATTTACGGAAAGTTATATGGGAATTTTCCTTACCGTGATATGAAACTAGTAGCGAAGATTATTAACGAAGCCAGAAGGCAGCATCAGGGAAAAATAATATGGTTTCAGGTAACAGGAGAAGTTTTAAAAAAGTATAAAAAGATATACGCGGATTTAACTGATTCTGTATTAAGTTTTGCCCGGGCAATTAAAGATACTGAGGTGGCGGTATTGTTTAAGGAGAATTTAGGCGTAAAGAATGAAGTCCGTGTTAATTTCAGGTCTCAGGGAAAAATTGATGTGAATAAAATTGCCGGCCATTTTGGCGGAGGAGGGCATAAAACCGCAAGCGGCTGTACTATTCATGCTAGGCTGGGGCAAGCCAAAAGCAAAGTGCTTAAGAAAATAGAAGAGGCTTTGCGGGAAGCGGGGGTATGAAGTAAATTTTATAAGCTGTTAGCTTTCAGCAATCAGCTATCAGCAAAACCTGCCTGCCGGCAGGCAGGGATTTTTTTAGCTGAGAGCTGAAGGCTGAGAGCTGAAAGAGAATTTATCATGAAAATCATATACGGCTACAATAATATTAAAAAATTTAAAAATCCCATAGTGGTTTTAGGGGTTTTCGACGGAGTACATCAAGGGCACCGTTATATTTTGAAACAAGCGGTTAAAAAGTCGCGTTTGACAGGCGGGGATTGTATTGTTGTAACTTTTTATCCGCATCCTCAAAAAGAAATGAGCCTATATTCTTTGAAACACCGGTTAAGATTGATTGAAGAATTAGGCATTGATGTTTGTATCGTTATAAGGTTCAATAAAAAATTTTCCCTGATAACAGCAGATAATTTTATAAAAAATATTCTGGCTGGTAAAATTAAGCCGAAATATATATATATCGGGAAAAATTTTACATTTGGAAAATCAGCCAAAGGCGATTATAAATTATTGAAGGAATTATCAGATGTTTATAATTACCAATTAAAAGCATTTGATGTTCTTAAATCAAACCGTTTGCCGATAAGCAGTACTTATATCCGCGGTTTAATTACCGGTGGGAAACTTAATGCCGCGTATAAATTATTGGGCAGGCCGGTTACTGTATTGGGGACTGTAGTTAAAGGGATATCATTGGCAAAAAAGATGGGATTTCCGACGGCAAATATAAATCCTCACCATGAAATCCTGCCGCCGGCAGGGGTATATTTGGTTAAAGTCAGTATAGGCAATAAAAAATTTAATGGGCTTTGTAATATCGGCAGAAAACCCACATTGCCAAATAAATACAGAGTTTCAAATGCCACAAAAAAAGAAAAACATGTAGAGGTTTATATTTTTGATTTCAATAAAGATATTTACGGCAAAGATTTAGAAATAAACTTTACGCGAAAAATAAGAGATGAAAAAAAATTCCCTTCATTAGAACTTCTCTCCGAGCAAATTAAAAAAGATATCCTCCAAGCGAAAAAAATATTATTTTAAAATCCTTTAATTCTTCGTAGGGGCGGGCCTTGCGTCCGCTCGAATAAAAATGCCGTAGGCGTGAACCTATGTGTCCGCCCGTTATAATATGAGTCTGTCGCAAAATAGTCAAAAAGTGTCATTGCGACCCTGCACCGTATGGTGCAGGGGAAGCAATCTTGTCCTCCGACGGAAAAAAAGATTGCTTCGTCACTTCGTTTGATAAGAATTATAGGTTCTTTCGTAAATATTGTGAACTTTAGCGTTCTCCCTCTTGTTTTGTATTCTTTATCTGCTGAGGCATTCGCGAAAAAGTTTTTCGGCGGCTGCGGAACTCGCCCGCCGGCTCTTACGAGCCAGGACGGGCTCAAACAGTCCTCGCCGAAAGATTCCGAAAAACTTTTCCGCTCATAA
>JBDRLG010000147.1:0-3353 GCA_043813255.1 Candidatus Omnitrophota bacterium | reverse complement strand
TAGGTTGAAAGTCCCGGAAGGTGTTAAGATTATTATAGAATTAGCGGATAATTTGCCGGATATTAAGGTAGATGCTTTACAGATACAGCAGGTGTTTTATAATATTGCCTCAAATGGCATACAGGTGATGGAAAAAGGCGGAGAGCTTGTTATTTCGTCTCTCGAAGAACGGGATACAGGATATATCGCTATTACCTTTAAAGATACTGGCGGCGGTATCCCGAAGGGAAATATGGATAAGATTTTTAATCCGCTTTTTTCCACGAAAATCAAAGGCACTGGATTAGGGCTTTCTGTGTGCGCGTCGTTGGTTGAGGGGCATGCAGGGAAAATTGAGGTTGAAAGTATTGAAGGCAAGGGGGCAACTTTTATTGTTAAGCTGCCGGTTAATATAGCGTGAATTAGTATTATTCCTCCCCCTTTGATGGGGGAGGTTAGGTGGGGGTGAGGAAAAAGGCGTAATTACCCCCGCCCTATCCCCTTCCCACAAGAGACTGGGTCAAATGAAATTGTCATCGACGAGACTATTTTGTCATCCCCGAATGTTTTAATCGGGGATCTAAAAATCATCGTCGGAGATTCCCGCTTTCGCGGGAATGACACTCCTATTTGACACAGTCTCACAAGGGGGAGGGAATATAACACATAGGAGGCTCTTATGGATAAGAAAACAAGTATTCTGGTGGTTGATGATGATACGCATTTTAGAGAGACTTTGGGCAAGATATTAATTGTTAAAGGTTTTGAAGTGGTAACCGTGGATAGCGGATTAAGCGCTTTGGATAAGGTAAAAGAGAAGGCTTTTGATATCATTCTTATGGATATTAAGATGCCGTTTATGAATGGAGTAGAGGTTTTTAAGAAGATTAAAGAGATAAGGCCGGATAGTGTGGTTATTTTGATGACTGCTTTTTCAGTAGATGAGTTAATTCATGGCGCTATAAAAGAAGGCGCGTATGCTGTCATGCGCAAGCCTTTTGATATTGAGACAATGGTTAATATGATAAGCAAGGCTAGAGACGGAGCGTTGGTATCAGTAGTTGATGATGACCCGGAAATATGCAGGACTATGAAGGCTGTTTTGGAAGCTAAGGGCTACAGTACTGTAACTTGTTTTTCAGCTGATGAGGCTATTTCTCACGCTAAAGAAAGGCAATACAAATTATATTTTATTGATATGAAACTTCCTGTGCTTAATGGATTGGAACTTTACTTGGAGATTAAAAAAATAGACCCGCAGGCAGTTGTGGTAATGATGACCGCCTATCGGCAGGAAGTGGATAATTTAATAAAACAGGCTCTTGAGAAAGGCGCCTATACCTGCCTGTATAAACCTTTTGAGATGGATGAAGCGATTAAGATAATTGAACAGATATTTCAGAATAGCTCCAAGAAAGATTAGGTGAAAATATGGAAAAAGAAAATATTAGTTTTCTTATTGTGGATGATGACGTTGATATCCGCAGGACGTTTGGGCAGGTGTTAAAGCTAAAGGGTTATAGTGTAGAAGATGCATCTACTGCTTCTGAGGCATATCAAAAAGCTAGGGGTAAGTTTTTTAATATAGCTGTTATTGATGTCAGAATGCCTGATTCAAGCGGTTTAGAAATTCTTAAAGGCATACGGGAAATAAATGAAGAGACTATTGTTATTATGATAACTGCTTATGTCTCGGCGGATTCAACTATTGAGGCTTTGAATAAAGGAGCGTATTCTTATATCACTAAGCCGGTTAATATGGACGAAGTTTTGGCGGTTATAGATAAGGCGCTTGAGAAGCAAAGGCTGTCAATAGAGAATAAGCGTTTATTAAAAGAATTAAAAGAGGCTAATGAGAAGTTAAAGGAAATGGATAAACGTAAATCTACTTTTGTGGCTAATGTTTCGCATGAATTCAGAAGCCCGTTAACTATAATTAGAGAGTCGTTAATGCTTGTTATTGATGGGACGCTGGGAGAGATTAGTTTAGAGCAGAGAAAAATGCTTGAAACAGGCAGGGGTACTATAGACCGGCTTATTCGGCTGGCTACGGACCTTTTGGATGTTTCTAAGATAGAGAGTGGTAAAGTGGAGATGAAAAGGCGGGAAGTAGATATTGTTTCGCTGGCAGAGGAGATAATAACTGGTTATAAAGAAGAATTATTAAAGAAACAGATCAATTTTACAGAGGATATTTCATCTTCCGCGGGAATTGTTTGGGCTGACAGGGATAAGTTGACGGAAGTTATTATGAATCTTCTTAATAATGCCATAAAATATACTCCGGAAAAGGAAAATATAGGCGTAAAAATTTATGGGGATGATAAAGAGGTTAGATTTGAGATTTATGATTCCGGGCCGGGCATAGCCAAGGAATATTTTGAGAAGATTTTTGATAAGTTTGAGCGTATTACCGCTGAGAAACAAGAGGGGACGGGATTGGGACTGCCGATTGCCAAGGATATAGTTGAATTGCATAAAGGCAGGATTTGGGTAGAAAGCGAGGTTGGCAAAGGCAGCAGGTTTATTTTTACTTTGCCAAGGGATTTAAGGCGGGACGATAAGGGGAGAAATTAATGTTTGATTTCTCAATGGGCTGAGTATATAATAATTTATACTTTTAAGGGGGGGGATATGGGTATAGATTTAATGGAGACTTTTTATAAGTTTTTGGTAGTGTTTGTTTATGGCAGTGCGGCAATTATTGCTATATTATTTATTTTTTCTATTAAATTATACCTGCGTTTAGATGAGTTGTTAAACATGAATTTTTTTGTCACTAAAATTATTTCTCCTGCTGGAATATATAGGAATGTTTTAGGCATTGATGATTGGTTTATCGCGCATAATAAAATAGCGGGCATTTTTCTTTTTGTCCTTTCCAGTTGTGATTTAATTATGCTTTATAATATTGATATTATGCATTTATTCTAATATGCTCCTCTAATTTAACCTAATCGGCAGGGGACCTTAAAATAAAATAATATATAATAATATTTCTGCGCCCATAGCTCAATTGGATAGAGCATCAGCCTACGGAGCTGGTTGTTGCAGGTTCGATTCCTGCTGGGCGCATTACAAAAGGAGGGGGGAATGGAGCAGAATTATTTATTTGTTTTTTTAAAGATATTATTTATTATTACTACTCCGGTTACTTTCTTGGTAGGTATATTTTTGTTGTATGATTTAGAGACTTATATGCGCATTGAAAAGTTCCTTGCCAGGAGTTATTTTCTTTCTAGAAAAACATTTATAAACCAGTTGGATAAAAACAGGGAATCTTTACAGCTATTTTTGCTCAAGAAACGCCGGTTTGTGGGAGTTGTCTGTTTGCTTAATTCAGTCATGGCGATTTTTTTAGTTACATTTTTGCT
>JBDRLG010000146.1:0-25182 GCA_043813255.1 Candidatus Omnitrophota bacterium | reverse complement strand
GACTGAAATGGGAAAATTATTAGGTATTAGCCAAGAAGCCGCCAGTATTGCCAAGAGTAAAGGCAGAGAAATTTTCTTACGTGATAGGCTGGAAGAAAAACTATTACATAAATTTATACTTTTATGAACGTCCCCTATTTCTCTACTATTTCTCTATTTCTACCATATTGGCATAAATATTACATTTATTGTAATAAAAGTGCTTGACAATGCCGCTAAAAAAGGGTATATTTATTACATATAGAGTGAGGACTATTTGTCATGGAAAATACAAAAAAACAAAAGCTATTTGAAATAGCTTCTTTACAGCAAGGTTATTTTACCGCTAAGCAAGCGGTTCGTGTTGGTTTTTCTTACCGCATGCACTCGCATTATAAACAGAGCGGCCAATGGCTTGATATTGACCGTGGCGTTTTTCGGCTTGCGCAATTCCCAAACTCGCCGGATGAAGATTATGTTAGGTGGTCATTATGGAGTAGAGATCGTAAAGGTGAGCCGCAAGCTGTTTTTTCGCACGATTCGGCACTTTCTATACATGGGTTTAGTGATATTATGCCATCAAAAATTCATTTTACCGTTCCCTCGGGATTCAGAAAGAAAACACCCAAAGGATGCGTTATTCACAAAGATAAGATATCACCGGATGAAAAAGAACAACGAGGAGGATTTTTTGTCACGAAGCCACTTCGGACGATTATTGATTCGGCAGAATCAAATCTTAGTATCGATTATCTTCAACATGCAATCAAAGAAACATGTGATAAAGGAATGCTTCAGATTATCGATATCGTAAGCGCTGAAATGTCAGAAAAAGCCAAAGAAAAAGTAATGATGATTTTGAAAAACATGAAGACGATAAAAGGGTAGAATAATTATGACGATTGATTCAAAGAAATATGAAGACGCAAACGCTTTTCGGAAAGCTCTCGAGGATAGGCTTAAGAATATCGCTCGGGAACAAGCTACTCCATTAGATCGATTGCGCAGACGGATTACGTTTGATCGTTTTCTCGCGCGCCTATTTGATCGACATAACCCAAGACCGCAATGGTTGTTGAAAGGCGGTTACGCTTTGGAATTTCGTTTCCACAATATCGCCAGAACAACGAAAGATGTCGATTTTTCAATACCGAGTATTAAAAATGCGGATGAGAATGCAATCCGCGCTATGCTTCAAGATGAAGTCAAGAAAGACCTGTCAGATTGGTTTATTTTTTATATCGGTGTGCCAATGAGAGAGTTTGATCAGGCCGTGTATGGCGGATGGCGTTATCCTGTAGAGGCGAGAGTCGCAAACAGGATTTTTACAAAATTTCATACTGACGTTGGAATTGGCGATGCGGTTATCTCTAATGCCGAATGGAAAAAAGGTGAAGATATTTTACAGTTTGCCGGGATAAAACCAGCATATGTCGCGATACTGCCGATTGAACAGCATTTTGCCGAAAAAATACACGCATATTCGTACCCGCGAGATAAGCGGCCGTTTTCACGCATGAGAGATTTGGTTGATTTGGTTCTTCTTATCGAGCAAGGTTTGCCTGAAAAGAAATTGGTGCTATCCGCGATAAAAGCGACATTTACGCGGCGGGGCACTCATGATATTCCTCAAGTATTAGAAGTTCCTCCTGAGATATTGGTAGATAGTTATAGACAGTTAGCTGAAGATTGTGGCGTCGCAAAAAAGACAATGGTAGAAGCTTTTTCATTCCTACAGAAATATTGGGCAAGGATAATAAAGTGAAGACCTATACCATTGGGGATATTCATGGTGCTTATAAAGCGCTCATATAGTGCTTTCAGTGTTCAAAGTTTGATTACAAGAAAGATCGCCTGATCGTTATGGGCGATGCCGGGTTTTTAAAACAATAAATTTGGAAGAAATTAACCCATATTTCTTTTGGAATAATTTGAAATGTAACAGGTTGCGTAAATTGTCTACTTGGTATACAAAGACAGGTGATTTCGGGCGTTAGAGACAATATAATAAAAAATGAATATGAAAAGTGACATAAATCTTAAATTTATACTATTTGGCATACTAATTTTATATATACCAATTCAGTTTTTTATTATGCATATAACCCCAATGTTGATGTTATTATTAAAAAAGGATGAGATATTGGGAGTTAGCAGAGAAAGATTGAAAAATGTAAACAAGATATATTCCTGGATACCTTCAAAAGAACAAATTGTATGTGCTTTAGTTGTCACCATCGTGTTGGGATTTCTTATTTTTATTTATTTTAGGTAAAATAAATAATGAATACTTTCTAACAACGCGTTGCACCTGATTTTTTCCGCCGCTTCGCGGCGCTCAAGACAGGTGAGCTTGAGTGTATGGAGAAATAAAAATGGAAAAAATAATTCATAAATGCATGGTAAAGGCGACAAAAAAAGAAGGAGAAAATATTCATTGTTCATTAAATTGGGCTTTTGCACGAAGAGGAAGGCTTTATGTGATGTCTGATTCCTTAAAATGTAGAGATTGGAAAATTCCTTATTCAGAAATTGAGGAATCAATAATCTATTCGATACCGTGGCTATTTACTCATGCCTATGTGCTTCTAGTAAAGAGTAAAGGACAAATTTATCAATTTGGTCTTAACCCGGGACGTTTTTGGAAAGACGATTTTCCTTTCCCAGTAAAACGAGAAAAAATCCATAATAAATATTGGAATATTGTAAATATTATCCGATTCATAATATTTGGATGGTTGGCTTTTTGGATTATTTCTGGAATAATTAAAAAACTTTTGCCTGCTTAATACTTGCGGTTTGGTTTTTTGCTAAGTTATTAAGTAAAAAAGAGAGGCAACGAGTCTTCCTACGGCCGGCCTTCACCGCCGCCTAATGGCGTCGGTTCAGGCGGCTGATGCCGATGTTATAAGAAAAACAAACAAGAGAAAGGAAAAACAATATGGAAATAAAAACTCTTAACGAGAGAAATATTGCTGAAGAACATATTTGTTGCGCAATTTCTGATAAAAAATGCTTAAATGGATATAATCAAAAGAAAAATTGGTTAAAAAAACAATTCTCAAAAGGATATGTTTTTAAAAAAATTGATGTTAAACATAAGGTTTTTATTGAATACTGCCCGGCAGAAATTGCATGGGCGTCAATCGAGGCCAATGAATATATGTTTATTAATTGTTTCTGGGTTGCTGGAAGTTATAAGGGCAAAGGCTTTGGGAAACAATTATTATCAGAATGCATAAAAGATTCAAAAAATAAAAATGGTGTTTTAATTATCTCTAGCGATAAAAAACGGCCATTTCTCGCAGATAAAAAATTTTTCCTAAAGAATGGTTTTGATGTGTGTGATTATGCTCCGCCTTATTTTGAATTACTTGTAAAGAAAAATAAATCAAATGCGAAATCACCGAAGTTTAAAAAGGTTGCAAAAGAAAATATTTGTGAAGATAAAAAATCCTTAACCGTATATTATTCAGACCAATGTCCATTTACAGACTATTACGTTAACATCGAATTAAAAGAGATAGCAAAAAATTATGGCATACCATTGAAAATAATCCATATAGACACCAAAGAAAAAGCGCATGCCATTCCATCTGCGTTTGGAATTCATAATGTGTTTTACAAGGGTAAATTTCTTACTCATGAGCTATTGACTAAAAAAAGATTTGATAATATGTGGAAAGAGATAAAAAACATATAATCCCGAATTTTGTTTGCATTTTTTTCTTGTAGATAGTTCAACGATATCGGGTTTCTAATGCAAAATTTGGGATAATATATAAAAATAGAAAAAAAGTAGACCGTATATTACTTTTGTATCTTTAAAGACTTACGCGGCAAATACGGTTTTTTGATCAGGCAAGAGAGTAAGAAATTAACCCGTATTTCTTTTGGAATAATTTGAAATGTAACAGGTTACGTAAACTGTCTATTTGCTATTTGCCTATTATTTACCAAAGGGGTTATCCACAAAATTAACTTATTCACAAAAAGAAAAGGTAGCCAAAAGAAAAATAACTGCTACTAATTTTAACCAAAAGCGGACATCTTGACTATTTAGTTACATTTGTTTAAAAAAACCTTTACAAACAGTTAAAATTATATTAATATAAAAAAATAAATCATCTTGAGAGAGGTTTTTGGTTATGCGACAAAGATTAACATCGTATACTATAGGTAACATAAATAAAGGCACTATTGTTGTTTGTAGTGTCTTTTTTGTTTTTTAGATGAACTGGAGGTTGTAATTGAGGAATAATAGTTTTAAACGGATAAGTTTAGCAATCATTTTTTTACCAATTTTTATTTCCGGTTGCGCCACGTCTACGTTTAGGGCTAATCCGTTTTTGGATGAAAGGATGCAGAATAAACGGGTAATAGCGGTGATGCCTATGGATGTTGAAGTTTATAAGGTTAGCGCGGGCGGGGTAAGGGAATTGGTAGATGGATTTTCAGCGGAAGCCAATGTTAATATAAAATCGGCTGTTAATGAGATAATCCGTGATAAGAGAAAATACCAGTTGAAATATTTCCCTGAACCTCAGAATATAAAAGATGCGAAAACAAAGCAGTTAGTAAAAGATACTGCCGTTCTTTTTAACACGGTTGATTTTTCTATATTCCTGCATACATATAAAAATGCAAGTATGCTTCACCCTATGCAGGGGGTGTTTGAAGATAAACTTAAAAATTTTGATTATTCTTTGGGCTCTCAGGTTTTTCCTTTGTCCGCTTACGCTGATGCGGATTTGTTGCTGTTTATTAAAGGAGGGGATTCTTTGTCTTCCGGGGGCAGGATTGCTTTGATGGTTTGGGCGGCATTGATGGGATTTACTCCGGCAAGCGCCGGCCCGCCGCATTTGAGCTGTGCTTTGGTTGATCCTGAGACTGGCGATATTTTGTGGTACAATTTTTTATGCCCGGGGGAGGGGTATAATTTTCGTAATAAAAAATCCGTAGAACAATTTGTATCTATTCTGTTGAAGGATTTCCCATAAATCATGGTAAATATTTTTAAAATAATCATTATTTTTATATGCACAGCAATGTTATCTTCTTGCGCGAGCACGAAACTTGCGTCTTTTGGCACAGGGCAAAGCAGTGCTTTTTTATTGGAAGAGGATGAGAGCCGGTTCTGGAAAAGATCAGATGAAGAACAGGAAAGGCTGGATAATAGCGGGCATATATATGAAGAAGCGGCTTTAGAAAGTTACATTAATGATGTTCTTAGCCGGATTGTCCCTGATAATATTGAGGCCTGCGGTTTGCAGATTAAATCCCGGATAATTAAGGATCCGCGTTTGAATGCTTTTTGTTTTCCTGACGGCACAATGTATTTGCATACTGGTATTATCGCGCGTATGGATAATGAAGCGCAATTAGCTGTACTTTTAGGGCATGAGATAACTCATGCTATTAATAGGCATTCTATAAAGTTTTTTAGGGATGTCAAAAATAAATCCGCATTTTATAATACATTATCGGTTACTGCTTCTGGCGTGGGAGGCGTCTATGGACAAGCGGCCAGTCTTTTGGGCGCGTTTGGTACTTTGGCGGCGATATACGGGTATTCCAAGGATAATGAGAGGGAAGCGGATAAGAATGGTTTTAATATGGTTCTTGCCGCAGGTTATGACATAAAAGAAGCCCCAAAATTGTTTAGACACCTGCAGAAAAATTTTGATAAAGAGAAAAAAGATGAGCCGTTCTTTTTTGGTACGCATCCGCGTTTGAAAGAAAGAATAGTCAGTTATGAATCGTTGATACAAGAGATTGTTTCTGACGGTAAATATTCTCAGCAGGAGCGGATATGCAATAAGGATGAATATTTAAAGATGACTCATGAGCTTGTTTTAAATAACGCATTATTGGATATTTCTATGGGCAGGTTTGAGACTGCAAAAGCAGGGATTAAAAAATATCTTAAGTATGAGCCTGATAGTTCTAAGGGGTATTATTATTTAGGTGAAGTGTATATGCATCAATTTGAACAACCCGAAAATAAAAAATTAAAGGATAAAGAAACAAAAGAGGATAAGAAACGCAAGGCGGTAGAATGCTATAATAAAGCAATTGAACTTGATATTGTATTTGCTTATCCTTATAAGGCATTGGGCCTTATGTATTTTAAAGACGGTAGAAAAGAAAAAGCGCGGAAAAAATTAAGCAGGTATCTTGAATTAAATCCTGATACTTCAGATTCTCTATATGTAAAAAAATATTTAGAAAAACTATAATTATAATATGAAAAATATTACTCGAAATAAAACAGTTTTGTTGTGTGTGTTTATATTTTTTATTGCGGGTTGTGCTACATGGACTAAGGTAGGCGGTCCGTATTTGGATAATTCCGCGATGTATAGCACTGAGCTGCCATGGGGCTGGATGAAATACAAGGGAAAAGATCTGGTGATTACAAGAGATGGGGTGTTTTTAGAAGATATAACAATCAAAAGAAAAAATATAAATAAAAAATTAGACCATACTAAAAAGAAATTCGTCAAAGGGATGCTTCCTGAAGAGATATCAGAAATTGAAATAGATGATGTAATGGTTAATCCTGATGTCTATAATTTTGAACTTACTGAGAATATACCTGTTATTATCAGCGGCCAGAATGGTTTTAGATTGACGTATAGCTTTTGTAATAAAGAAGGCTTGAAATATAAATGCATACGTTATGGGTTTGGATATGGGGATTGGATTTATGGACTGCTTTATACCGCGTGTTCTACCCATTATTTTGATAAGAACCTGAAAGATTTTAATAATGTGATAAAAAGTTTTAAGTTCATTCCCGCCGTAGATAAGAAGAGTTCGATTCCTCCGCCTGCTGAAGCTAAACCGAAAGAAATACGGAAGAAATAGAAATAGGGGACGGAGTTAACTTAATAACTTATTGATAGATGAAATATTTTTTGTTTATGGTAAGTTTATGTTGCGAAATGCCTTAAATTTGTCATTCTGCGGCTCGCCTCGCGGCGAAGCCGAGGGCTTGACCGCAGAATCTATAAATGTTTTATCGATGAGAATAGATTCTGCGCTTTTCCGCCGTAGGTGGATCCGCCTTCGGAGGACGCGCAGGATGACAACAATAGAGTTTTGCAACAGTCTTTATATTACACCTGTATTTTTAAAGACTTACGTAGCAAATACGGTTTTTTGATCAGGCAAGAGAGGAAGAAATTAACCCGTATTTCTTTTGGAATAATTTGAAATGCAACAGATCACGTAAACTGTCTATTTACTTTCTGTTCTTATTTTACTGCAGGAAAACTTAAACAAAAAGTTAAAAATTATGATGGAGGAGAGAGTGACTAGACGATATTCGCTTATTGTATGCATCGTGATATTGTTGTTGAGTGGGTGTGCTACCGGACTGCCAAATCTTAAAATTAATCAAACCCGATATTCGTCAAGTGAGAAAAGTTTGGTATTCGGAGGAGGGTATTTTAATCCGGGTAGAAATGTTTCTTATACGCTGTATTTTCATGATGTTGCTACTCAAAGACAGTACCAAGTTTTAGTTGCGTATGCTGCTTTAAAAAAGCGTACCGACTTTGAAAGAAGAAGCTTTGTCATTGAGCTTCCGCCAGGTGATTACCAGATATCTAGGATAAGCTTTCTTGAACTTACTACGTGGGGCATGTATACGTGGGGTTGCGATGTTAATATCAGTTTTTCTGTCCCTACGCATTCCGTCGTTTATATCGGGAATTTCAATTACACGTATGAGCAGAAGCATAACTATTTTTTTGTTAAAACCGGGAAGGGGTATTTAGGAATTACAGATGATCACGAAAATGCGATTAGGGAATTTCGAGAGGCGTATCCAAAGGTAAGAGATGATGTGAAAATCAGTCTTATGCAGCTGAATAACGAATAGAATAATAGATAGTTTGCAACTTTGATATATCTTACTATTGACAAAAGTAATGAATATGTTATACTTAAGGTATGCTATAAAAGTAAGGAGGTGAGTTGGCATGACTACGTCTACAATTACTTCTAAAGGGCAGACTACTATTCCTAAGGAAGTCAGGGAGTATCTTCATCTTAAGGCACATGATAGATTAATGTATATTACTGAGAAAAATAGGATAATTATTAAGCCTGTTACAGGAACAATATTGGATCTTAAGGGCGCTTTCCCCGTTAAAGGAAAAATCAACTTTAAGAAATTAAGAGAAAAGATGAAAAAAGAAACTGCTAAGAGAGTTATTGAGGAGATGGGATGAGGTTTTTAGACACGAATATAATTTTAAGGTATATAACTAATGATATTCCCGCGGAAAGCCTGAAATGCGAACGTCTTTTAAAAAACGCGGCTAAAAGTAAAGAGGCTCTTTTTACGAATGCAATGGTAATCGCGGAGGTTGTTTGGGTTTTGTTTTCAGCTTACCGTTTCCCCAAGAATAATGTTATCTCGGGCGTCCAGAAAATCCTTAATAGCCCGAATATTTATTTAGATGATAAAGATCTTTTGCTTTCCGCTTTGTATATATTTGAGAATAATAATATCGATTTTATTGATGCCTACAACGCGGCAGTTATGGAGTATAAAGAAATCGAAATTATTTATTCTTATGATAAGCATTACGACCAGATTAAAAAAATCAAAAGAATTGAACCTTAATAGATCCCGCATCGGAGATTTCTATATTTTTTCAGAAATCTCTTTAAAAACTTGACCCAAAGAAAAGTAAAAAAGTAGACAGTTTATATTAACCCATTGTTTTTAATAATTTAGGCAACAAATCCGGTTCTTTAAATTATTGCAGGATTTTGATATTGAAGAAGAACCATATTTTAACCAGTTGGATTCTTCTTGCGGAAACACAGAATTTATTGAGAGGCTTGTTTTAGAAAACGGGCAGCTATTTCCTCGGCGCAGAGGTAGAAGTTAACCGATATTTCTTTTAGAATACTTTAGAATACAATAAATTACGTAAACTGTCTACTTTTTCTGTCTTTTTGCTTTCGCCCACGCCTGCGCTGTTTTTATCCATAATGAATTATTCAAAGCCGATCCCGATTCTTTTTAATGGAGGAAATGTAGACGTCTACATTTCACATTTTCTGAAAATACATTTTTAAACGGAAAGTAAGAGGAACCGGTCCTACCAGACTTCAATTTTTAGGCTTGACAAACTCCCAAAATGTTCATAAAATGTGAACAAATAGTTCACGCAGCGTGAACATTCAAAGAAAGGCAAAATAATGATGGAGAAAATATTTTCCACAAAAGAACGAATTAAGATTCTAAAGGCTATTATTTTCAGCGAAAAGCCTATCAGTGTCCTTGTCATTGCTGCAAAGCTTAGGATCAGCAAAGGGCTTGTATCGAAGTACTTTGATGTGTTGGCAAAAGAAGGCATTGCAAAAAGGGTTAATGGCAAATACAGCAAGTATCTTATAACTGACTCTATCATTACAAAAGGCATAAGGATATTACTAAATACTCAAGCCATCAACAGCGCTATCTTCAGGAAGTACGATTTCGTAGAAGCTGTAGGGCTTTATGGCAGCTGCGTCAAGGGTGAGAATACGGAAGATTCTGATGTGGACATCTGGTTTAAAATAAAGGATGCCGGGGATGCCAAAATTGCACCGCTTACTGCCGAAATCAATAATAAAATAAGAAACGCAAAACCGCTGTTTTTGACTGCTCAGAAGATAGAAAAGATGAAAAAGGGCGACGAACTTTTCTATCATTCATTAGCATTCGGTTCTATCATAATTTACGGAGGCAAGGATGCCATTCAATTATAACGATTGCATGAAAGAAGGCCTTTTAAGGCGAATCCCGCCATCTAAGGACAAGGGGGTTCAGTCACTTAAGAAGGCTCATGAGTGGCTGAAAGAGGCCGAGGGATCTCTAAAAGCTGGCGCGTACGGCTCGGCTATATTAGCTTCTTATACGGCTATGTTTCATTCGGCACGTTCTATTCTTTTCTTTGACGGGTTCCGGGAAAAAAGCCACGCCTGTGTTGCCCGGTATCTTGAGGAAAAGCATGTTAAATCCGGCAAACTTGATAAGAAATGGGTTGAGTTGTTGGATCACACCCGGCAGGTCAGGCATGACGATCAGTATGATTTGAGCTTCTTTTCAACGAAAGAAGAAGCTCAAAAATCGTTAGAATCAGCCAGGGATTTCATTTCTGCTCTAGAAGGCTTATTTAAGGCTATTTCGAAGTAATAAACATCACTCTTTGTCAGGGGGGGGATTGTAGAGAAATGTAGACGTCTCTCAACGTCTACATTTCTCGGAACATTGCAACAAAGACGGCTGAAAGTAACTTATAATCAAAATGATATGAAAAAATTACCGTTAGGAATAAAAATACTAATTATAGCTTTTGCGTTGGAATTCATCGGATATTTATCGAGTTTTGATAAAGTGTTTAAATTCGGCCTTTATATGGTAATCTTAAAATTAATTATATTAGTTTTATTTTTATGTGCGGTTATTGGTTTATTTAAGTTGAAGAAATGGGGGAGAAGGTTTGCTGTAGCTTGTTTAGTGATTGAAGGATTAGGTGCAGCTATAAGTTTTGTTAAGAATTTTATAGTGGGTTTTAAAGACGGTTTTGCTAAGTCTACTGGAATGGCGATTGAGAGTTCCACAGTTCTTTATATTTTAGCTATTATATTAGCAATATTGATAGTAGGGGGTATTGTTTATTTGTTGAGTAAATATTTATATCAGGAAAAAATGAAAACTATTTTTTCATAAATATAGAAAATATTTGTTTAAAAACCCTGTTTAAAAACCCTTTACAAACAGTTAAAAGTATGTTATTTTAATACAATAGTAAAAACCAACCATGGGAAAGGTTTCTTAGTAATGCTTCAAAGTAAAATATCAACATTGGAAGTAACGCGAATAAAATACTACTGATATCAGTAGTATTTTTTTTTATGCCTTTAGTATATAAATGTTAAAAAATAATTGTTAGATTCATTTCTTTTTTACGTCAATGCTGATTTTGCAAGGTTGCTCTGTCTTTATGGCAGCGAGGCAGCCTGATTACAAAAATTTAAATGTATTGAGTAAAGGAGTGCCAAGATGTAGGGTGGTCGCGGAATTAGGCGCCCCCATATTAACTGAAGAAAAGGCGGGTAAAAAGGTGGACGTATTCGCGTTTAAACAGGGCTATGGAAAAGGTAATAAGACTGCTAGAGCTTTATTTCATGCAGCGGCAGATATTTGGACATTGGGACTTTGGGAAATTATTGGAACTCCGGCTGAACTAATTGCTAACGGAAAGAAAATGCAGGTAGAGGTTATATATAACGCAAATGATGAAGTAGAACAAGTAAGTTATATAGACAAAGAGGCTATATCCAGAAAACGAAAATAACCGGCTTTTAGAGAATCGGCAATTAATTAATATCTTTGTAAAAAATTCAGAGTAATTTGCAAAAGGAGGTGATGATATTAGTTCGAAAATAATTTCAGCAAAGAATAATTAATAAAAAATTTCTAAAGGAGGGTTTTTAGATGAAAAAGATATTAGTATCTATTTTGGTGTTATTTTATATGTTCGCATCTTCGGGTTTGGTTTTTGCGGCTTCAATAGGAAGCACTATCCCTAACGCTGAACAAGAGGGGATAGGTTTAAGTATCGGAGTTGAAGATAATTTTATTTTTGAAAGAAAGATTGAAAAAAACGGCAATATAACCGGCGGTAAGGTGGAAAACAGCAATGAGACATATGCCATGGCTATTCTGCAGCCGGTTAATTTTATGACTATTTATGGCAAAGTTGGAGCAGCGAATTTAGAAGAAGAATTTAACTGGGATATAAATAGAGACCAAAAAATAAAGTTTGACTACGGAGTGGTTGCTGGCGGGGGAGTAAATCTGATTTACAACTTTGGTAACAACTTTGGCATTGGTTGGGATAATCAAGCAACATGGTCGCATAACGAAGCTGATTCTATTAGTGGTGACAATTCACCCCGCCTTACTTCTAAGGGTTCTGTGAATAATTTGAATGGCCGCTCTACGATATATGCAAAATATGACTTTAATCTGCAAGAGAGTGGGATTCTGACTCCTTATTTGGGTTGTTCTTATTTATTTGCTAGATCCGATATTGATAAAGATATTCAAGTTACCGATGATACCAATATTGTTTATACATATGGTGATGCTGAAAACAAGGATAACTTTGGTGTTGTCGCAGGATTAAACTATAAAGTAGGGAAAAATTTATCATTAGGATTAGAAGGCCGTTTTATTGCAGAAACCGCTATAACAGGTAACGTAAGTTATAAATTTTAAAAGTTCGGGGAGCAAATTCCGGGGACACCCGTAATTTGCTCCCTAATTCTCCGCTTGAGTATACTACCTGTTCTAATATTCTAATCAGAGATAGAATAAAAAAGATTGATTTTACGGATAAAAACAGTATACTAAAAACTGTTAAACTTGAAGGAGACTGCAATGCAGAAGAAAACCACAAAACCCGCTAAATCATCAGCTGAACATGACTCTATCCGCGAAACCCGAGTCTTATTGGAGGAAATGAATCAAGGTATTAAAATGATTGGTGAACAGCATGGTTCTATCGTCAAAAAATTAGAAGAACATGACAAGCGTTTTGATACGATGGAGTCTGAGCTTATTATTGTAAAGACTGACCTTGGCGCAGTAAAGACTGACCTTGGCGCAGTAAAATCTGACCTTGGCGCAGTAAAGACTGACCTTGGCACAGTAAAATCTGAACTTAAGAGTGTTAAAATGGCGGTAATGGAAGTAGATGCCAAAGTAAACAAATTGGATAGTAAATTAGATACAAACATCTCTCAGAACGAAGAAAGATTTAAGAGAATTGAAACAAAATTAGAAGTAGTATAAGCGCTTAAAACTCCGAGTAAAATTATCGCATTATGAACGTTAAAGGCTGGGTTAAGAAAATTTTGGATGAAACAAAGTTGTGGGCTGGCGAGGGGATTATCAGCGAAGAACAGCGCCAGCGTATTAATGCACGTTATTCCGATAAATTACAGTATAACCGCCTGATTAATACTGTTGTTACTTTAGGTTCTATTCTTATTGGGTTAGGCATTTTGCTTTTTGTGGCTTCAAATTGGGATAAATTGTCCCGCCCGTTTAAAATCACGTTAATCTTTTCTGTCATTTCTATTTTTCATTTCTTAGGGTATTATTTTCGGTATGTCAAGGAAAAGCCACAAGGATTTTCCGCAGACCTCGCCATCGGCGGGGTAAATATAACTTCCTATGCTTTTAAGGATGAATTTCCCGGGCTTGGCGAGGGGTTTCTTCTTATAGGGGCATTCGCTTTTGGCGCGGGTATTTGGCTGATCGCACAGATCTATCAGATACATTATAATTTTTCCGCCGGGATATTATTTTGGATATTGGGAATTTTGCCTGTCGCGTATTTATATCGTTCATGGACAATATTGGCGCTTTCTTCTCTATTAAGCCTTATTTGGCTTGAATCATATATGATTTATTATCCTCTTAGGCAGGCTTATGGTTTTTTCCTATTATTGGCAGTTATAATTGGGCTTAGTTATCTTTATAAACAAAGATTTTCTCTGTTTATGATGGCAGCGGCTGTTGTTATCTGGTTAACTCATTTCTGGGTGCGTGAATATTTTACTTCAAGATTTTTTGATAATATGTTGATGCCTCATTTGCTTTTAGCAGGTATTTATATTGTCTTTGGGTTTATATTATATGGTTTTGGAATATGGCATCAGAGAAATGAAAAGTTCGCGGTTTTTTCTTTTTTATATAAATTCCTCGGGATTATTCTTATTACTTTGCCTTGTTATTCGCTTACTTTTTCTCACCACTATGTTAAAGGCACTGTTTTTATTGTACCTCAGGCAGTTATCATCTTATGGGCTGTTTTATCTTTGTTCGCGGTAGGGTTTATTTACAGGCTTTATAAAACTTCTGATTCAGGCAGGGATTTAAAGGAAGTAAAAATATTATTATCTTTTTTCCTTGTTCAGGTTTTAATTATAGCAATTTCGTTGAAATGGCCAGCTGCTGTTTCTTTAAGTTTTAATCTTATTTTATTAGCAGAGATTCTGGGTTTTATTTATCTGGGATTTATAAGGCACAGCGAAGGGCTTTTTCGTTTGGCAATAGTATTGTTTTTCTTGCATATATTAAGCAGGTATTTTGATATTTTTTGGAAAATGATGCCGCGTTCGTTATTATTTATTTTTGGAGGAATAATTTTGATTAGCGGGGCTATTTGGGCTAATAAAAAAAGGATTGAGCTTGAAGAAAAAATGGCAGGGAGCGGAAAATGAGCAGAAAAAAATATTTATTTTTTGCCATAGCTTTACTGCAAATAATTTTCTTGAGCTCTATGATTTGGTTCCATCAGGCAAAGCTAAATAAATCCACAAGGATATTGCTGGAGACTGTCCCTTATGACCCAATGAGTATTTTTCGCGGCAGGTATGTAAACCTGCGTTACCATATTAATGAGCTGCCGGCGAGTTTATTAAAAGGCGTAAGCTCTGGCCAGTTAAAAGACTGCAAAGAATTATTCGTAACCTTAAAGAAAAAAGGTGATTATTGGGAAGCAGAAGGAATATATACTAAGAAGCCTAAAGATATGCTTTATTTGACAGCCAGGCTTCCGGGATTAATGAAGGTTTATGTTTTTGGCAAGAAAGATAAAATATACCTTCAATATGGCATAGAGTCATTTTTCTTAAATGAAAAACTGGCGGATGAAGTTGAATCCAGCGTTTCTTACAGAGGCAATAACTGGCAGGAAATGCAGAAACTTAAAAAAGAAAAAATTTCACAGTTAGATGAAGAGACTAAAAGAATATACGCCGCGAAAATCAGATCATGGTGGTACGATATTTTAAAGCCTGAATTACAAATATGGGTGAATCGAGGGGTTATCAGCGCGGAAACGAAAGATAAAATTCAAAATAATTACCAGCAGTCATTGGATAAAATAAAAGCAGTGGAAGAGAGTGTTAGAAACAGGGATATAACAAAAAAGCCTTTGGTTGTGGAAATTGCCATAGACAGGCAGGGAAACGGCTATCCTGTCAGGTTGTTTATGGATGGCAAGGAATATAAATAAGAAGTCCATTGTAAGTCTCGCCTGAATACTTAAAATATAGAGAATCTTTATGGATTTCTCTTAGTCCTGACGTTTAGGTCGGGATTTTCGGAAAATTGCTTTGCAATTTCCCTTGACTTTTAACCCAATTTACGCTAAAAATAAAAGACTATGATTAATAATAATGATAATATAATGGAAAAAGTTGTTTCACTTTGTAAACGCCGGGGGTTTATTTTTCAAGGCAGTGATATTTATGGCGGGTTGAGCAATACTTGGGATTACGGCCCTTATGGCGTTGAATTGAAGAATAATGTTAAGCGCGCGTGGTGGAAGTCTGTTGTATATCAGCGGGATGATATTTTCGGCATGGACGCGGCTATTCTTATGCATACAAAAGTCTGGCAGGCGTCAGGCCATCTGGATAATTTCTTTGATTTAAAAAGCGATTGTAAGAATTGCAAGAAACGTTTTAAGGCTGAGGATTTAAAGGGCGCGAGAGTTTGCCCTGAGTGCGGCGGAGAATTAACTGAAGAACGGGCGTTTAACTTGATGTTTAAAACTTATCAGGGGCCGGTTGAAGAAGCTGTAAATCAGATTTTTTTAAGGCCTGAAACTGCTCAGGGGATTTTTACGAATTTCCAAAATATACTTGATTCACGCCATCCTAAATTACCTTTTGGCATTGCCCAGATTGGCAAGTCTTTTAGGAATGAAATAACTCCGGGGAATTTTACTTTCCGTACCCGTGAATTTGAACAAATGGAAATAGAATATTTTGTTAAACCTGAAGAAGCGGATAAAGCATATGAATCATGGGTGGAGGACAGGTATAACTGGTATTTGAATCTGGGGATGAAAAAGGATAATTTAAAGAAACGGCCGCATGATAAAAAAGAATTAGCTCATTATGCTAAAGCCTGCATTGATATCGAGTATAATTTTCCTTTTGGATGGAGTGAATTAGAAGGGATTGCCAATCGTACTGATTATGATTTGAAACAGCATTCAGAAGCAAGCGGCAGGGATTTGCGTTATTATGACGATATCGCTAAAGAAAGGTTTTTTCCGTATATAATTGAGCCTTCAGGCGGAGTAGACAGGAGCGTGCTTGCGTTTTTAGTAGATGCGTATAATGAAGAGATAGTTCGCAATGACACCAGAGTTGTGTTAAAATTGCATAAAGATTTGGCTCCTGTGAAAATAGCGGTTTTACCGCTTTTAAGAAACAGGCCTGAAATCGTGGAATTAGCTAAAAAAATATCACGCGAGTTGAAGAAATATTTTGTCACTGTGTATGATGATACTGGCGCGATAGGCAAACTCTATCGCAGGCAGGATGAAGTAGGCACTCTTTATTGCGTGACTATTGATGTCCAGTCACTTGAGGATAAACAAGCAACTGTGCGCGACAGAGACACTATGCTGCAGGACAGGGTTGGTATTGATAAGTTAAAGGATTATTTTTTAGAAAAGTTTAATAACTAATATGAATAATGGTAGGCGCAGGCTTTAGCCTGCGTTTTATTGCGCAAGCTAAAGCTTGCGGCTACCGGTAATTTATTAATTTAAGGGAGGTTTTAAAAAAAATGGGCAAGAAAAATGTTTACTTCTTTGGCGGCGGAAAAGCAGACGGAAACGAAAGCATGAAAAATCTTTTAGGCGGCAAAGGCGCGAATTTAGCGGAAATGGCCGGCAATAAGAATTTAAAACTTCCGGTTCCACCGGGATTTACTATGACTACTGAAGTTTGCACGTATTATTACGAAAATAAAAAGAAATACCCCGTAGGCTTAAAAGAAGAAGTTGCCGCGGCAATGAAAAAAATAGAGAAACTTATGGGTAGAGAGTTTGGAAACGCTAATAACCCTCTTTTAGTTTCAGTACGGTCAGGTGCCAGAAAGTCAATGCCCGGGATGATGGAAACAGTTTTGAATGTAGGTTTGACTGAAAAAACTATTCCCGGTTTAATAAAAGCCAGCGGCGGCAATCAGCGTTTTGCTTATGACGCTTACCGCAGGCTTATCACAATGTATTCTGATGTTGTTATGGAAAAAGCCGCTGGTATTGAGCCTAAAGAAGATCAGGGTATCCGTAAACAGCTGGAAAAAATTATGGGCGCGATGAAAAAAGAAAGAGGCGCCAAGCTGGATACTGATTTGAACGCGGAAGATTTAAAAAAACTTTGCGCGGCATATAAACAAAAAATAAAAGAAGTTCTGGGAAAAGAATTTCCTGATGACGCTTATCAACAGCTCTGGGGAGGAATTGGGGCTGTATTTTCTTCATGGAATGGAAAACGCGCGATCAGCTATAGAAGGATTGAAGGTATTCCTGATGAATGGGGTACCGCAGTTAATGTTCAGACAATGGTTTTCGGAAATATGGGTAATGATTCTGCCACAGGTGTGGCGTTTACCCGCAACCCGGGAAACGGCGAGAACCATTTTTACGGGGAATATTTAATTAACGCGCAGGGAGAAGATGTTGTTGCTGGTATAAGGACTCCTGCCCCTATAAATGATTTCGCGAAGATGGAAGAAAATAAAGATATGCTTACATTGGAAAAAGCCATGCCTGAGTGCTATAAAGAACTTTATAGTATTCAAAACCGGCTTGAAAGGCATTATCTTGATATGCAGGATATTGAGTTTACTATTGAAAAAGGCCGGTTATTTATGTTACAGTGCCGTATTGGAAAACGTAATGGCCCGGCAGCTTTACGCATGGCAATGGATATGCTTAAAGAAAAATTAATCACTAAAGAAATGGCGATAGTCCGTGTTACACCGTCTCAGCTTGATGAATTGCTTCATCCTGTAATTGACCCGAAAGCTGAAATGACGCATAGGCCGTTGTCTAAAGGTTTGCCTGCCGGCCCGGGAGGCGCGAACGGCCAGATAGTTTTTAGTGCTAATGACGCGGTGGCATGGAAAAAATCCGGTAAGAAAGTAATCTTGGTGCGTGAGGAGACTAATCCTGAAGACGTAGAAGGTATGCGCGCGGCAGAAGCAGTACTTACAGCCAGAGGCGGTATGACTTCACACGCGGCATTGGTTGCCAGAGGCTGGGGAAAATGCTGTGTTGTCGGATGCGGCGCTTTGCATGTCGATTACGCGGTAAAAGAGGTTCATGTTGACGGAAAAGTGCTTAAGGAAGGCGATTGGATTACTTTAAACGGAACTAAAGGTACTATTTACGCGGGCCAATTACCGATGATGGACGCAAGTGAAGAAAATAAGTTGTTTAATGATTTCTTAAAAATCTGCGATTCTTTTAAGAGATTAGGTGTGCGCACTAACGCTGATACTCCGGAAGACGCCAAAAAAGCGCGGCAATTCGGAGCAGAGGGTATTGGGTTATTCCGGACCGAGCATATGTTTTATGGCAAAGGTTCGGATGAAGCGTTATTTCTTTTAAGGAAAATGATTGTTTCTAAAACAGTAGATGAAAGAAAAAAAGCTTTAGATGAGTTATTTCCTTATGTTAAAAAGGATATCAAAGGGACTCTTGAGGCAATGGATGGTTTTCCGGTAGTAATTCGTTTGCTTGACCCGCCATTACATGAATTTGTGCCGAGAGAAACCGCGAAATTAGAACAGCTTGCCAGGGATTTAAATATATCAATGGAAGAGCTGGCAAAAAGAGCGGAAGTCCTGCATGAATCTAATCCGATGATGGGCCATAGAGGCGTGCGTTTGGGAGTTACATACCCCGAAGTCAGCGCTATGCAAATCAGGGCGGTATTAGAGGCGGCCGCTGAGCTTATTAAAGACGGTAAAAAGCCTTATCCTGAGATTATGGTTCCTGTCGTTTGCGATGTGAAAGAGTTAAATGACCAATTAGCAGTCGCAAAGCAGGTATACGCGGAAGTTTTAAAGAAATATAACTTAAAGAAAATCAAACATATGTTTGGCACAATGATAGAAATACCAAGGGCGGCTTTAGTCGCGGATAAACTGGCAACAGTCGCGCAGTTTTTCTCATTTGGGACAAATGATTTAACACAGATGAGTTTTGGTTTTTCTCGTGATGATATCGGAGGGTTCTTGCCGGATTATCTTGATAAAGGTATATTACCTGAAGACCCATTTCAGTCAATTGACCAGCAGGGTGTGGGTGAATTGATTAAAATCGGTATAGAGCGCGGGCGTAAAACTAATAAAGGCCTTGAGGTGGGAATATGCGGAGAACATGGCGGAGAGCCTCGTTCAGTAGAGTTCTGCCATAAAGTTGGCATGGATTATGTAAGCTGTTCTCCTTTTAGAGTCCCTATCGCGAGATTAGCAGCAGCTCAGGCAGTATTAAAAGAAAATAAAGGGAAAAAGAAGAAATAGCTGATAGTCTATAGCGGTAGTCCGTAGAAAAATTTAAAATTTCTATGGACTATCGACTATGGGCTAACCGGGTAAAGCGAGGGTAACATGGAAGCATTAAAAACATACCTGAAAGAAATCAAAAGGATTCCTTTATTGACTGCTGAAGAAGAAATTGACTTGAGCAAGAAAATTAAAAAAGGCAATGAGCAGGCGCGTAAAAAAATGATTCAGTCAAATTTACGTTTGGTAATAAGTATTGCCAAAAAGTATATGTATTTGGGTATTCCTTTTCTTGATTTAGTTGAAGAAGGTAATCTTGGTTTGATGAAAGCGGTAGAGAAGTTTAATCACAAAAAAGGTTTTAGGTTTTCCACATACGCGGCTTGGTGGATCAGGCAGACTATTACGCGTTCAATTCCCGAGCAGGGCAAGATGATTCGTGTGCCGGTTTACATGAATGAGCTTATTTCAAAATGGAAAAAAACCAAAGAATCTTTGTCCCAAAAATTGCAATGTGTCCCTTCAAATGAAGCAATTGCCAAAAAGATGAAAATTAATAACGAAAAAATGGACCAGATAAATTACTGGATGTCCACAAAAACTTCATCTTTGGAAGCGCCTATCGGAGATGAAGACGAAAGCCAGGTTATGGATTTAGTTGAAGATGAGAAGTCCGCTTCGCCAGACCGGGAAATATCGCGTTTAATGGATAAAGAAAGAGTTAAGAATTTATTGAGCCTAATGTCTGATAGGGAAAGAGAAATCTTGAATTTACGTTTTGGTATTGAAAAAGGCAAGAAACAGACATTAGCGGCTATTGCCCGTAAATTAGGGGTTTCACGCGAGAGGATCCGCCAGATAGAAGAAGAAGCCTTAAAAAAACTGCGTAATTTTGTAAAAGAACGTAAAGAAGAATTATAACAGCTACCTTAAGGGGAAAAAATGGAAAAGATTGATTTTAAGAAATATATCCGGGATATACCTGATTTTCCAAAAACGGGAATTTTATTTAAAGATATTACGACATTATTAAAAGACAAGCAAGCGTTTAAAGCGGCAATAGATGCTTTAGCAGAAGAATATAAAGATAAAAAGATAGATCTTGTTGTGGCTGTTGAATCCCGCGGGTTTATTTTAGGCAGTGTTTTGGCTTATAAATTAGGGGTAGGGTTTGTACCGGTAAGAAAAAAAGGCAAGCTCCCGGCGAAAACCAATTCCGCAACTTATGAGTTAGAGTATGGCACTGATACTTTGGAAATTCATCATGACGCGATAGAGCCTAAACAGAGAGTATTAATTGTTGATGATTTGCTAGCTACAGGAGGGACTTTAAAGGCAGTAACAGACCTTGTCCAGCAGCTGGAAGGCCAAATTGTAGGGATTGCTTTTTTAATAGAGCTGCTTTTCCTTAAAGGCAAAGATAAGCTTAAAGATTATCCTGTGTTTTCTTTGGTAAAATATTAAAAGCCCCTGTAGCTCAAATGCCTGTCTACCGACAGGCAGGGAGCATTGGAAAAATAATTTTGAGATATCGATAGCGTGTCATTGCGAGGACCCCGACGTTACGTCGGGGGACGAAGCAATCTTATTTATCTCTTCCGACGAATACTAAGATTGCCGCAGTCGCTTCGCTCCTTCGCAATGACAAAAAAAGACAATAAAGAATTTTTAAAAAATATAATTGCGCCTGTAGCTCATAAGGATAGAGCAACAGTTTCCTAAACTGTGTGCGGCAGGTTCGATTCCTGCCAGGCGCATGAAATTTTATGTTCGATTTACACACACATTCATTATTAAGTGATGGGGTTTTACTCCCATCAGAGATAGCTGTCCGCTATATGTCAGTTGGGTATAAAGTTATTGCTATTACTGATCATGTGGATTACAGTAATATTGATTATGTGATTAATGCTATCCTTAATTTTACTAATCATTGGCCTAAAGATACGTTGATTAAAGTACTGCCGGGAGTTGAATTGACTCATCTGCCTTTAGAGCAGTTTGGCCCTTTGGCTAAATATGCCCGTTCAAAAGGCATAAAGATAATTGTCGCGCATGGGCAAAGCCCTGTAGAACCTGTGATAGCAGGTACAAATCGCGCGGCGCTGGAGGCGGATATTGATATTCTGGCGCATCCGGGGATGATAAGCGATTACGATGTAAATTTAGCCAAAGAAAAAGGCATCTTTTTGGAAGTTACCGCCAGAAAAGGGCATTCTGAAACAAACCCGCATGTAGTTGATAGGGGGTTAATAATAGGGGCTAAATTGATAATTGGTACAGATAGTCATCTCCCAGAAGATATTATAAGTTTAGATAAGTTGGAGCAAGTAGCTATTAAAGCGGGTGTAATGCCTGAGAAGCTTGATTCTATTTATAATGAAGTGAGGACTTTTCTTAAGAGTAAAATATAGGGATATAAGTATTGTTGCCCCGCCTGAACGGCGGCGGGGCTCATTGAGGAGGCTAAAATGAGATTTAAATTAATGGGAGTTTTGTTGATTTTTTGCTTTTTGATATGCGGGTGCGCTTCTTCATCTAAAAAGCAGGCAAATACGGTGAATTCAGCGTTGTTAGAGCCTCAAGGGGTCCTTAAGTTTTCAGATATCCCGATTCCTGTGGGTTTTAAGGCTGTCCCGCGGGATTCATATTCTTTTGAATCTTCGGGAATACGCGTAGGCATATTAAAGTATCAGGGCAAGGCGAATATTGAGCAAGTAGTAAATTTTTATAGAGAACAAATGCCTATGTATGATTGGAATCTTTTAAATATAGTTGAATATGGAAACCGCCTTTTAAATTTTGACAGGAATTTAGAAACCTGTATTATAAGTTTAGAGCCTAAGGGTAAGTATGTAGTTAGTACTATTAGTATCGGGCCGAAATCAAACAAAAAAGAAAGTAGAAGCAAAATAGTAAAATAAACATCTTATGCTCTGTATGCCTTGACATCGCATGATTTTTATAGTATATATTTAATTGTGGTAAAGATGTTAAACTATGAATAAAAAATCTAAAAATAAGGACAATCTCGGGAAAATAAAAGAAATCCTCACCACAAAAGAAGTCGCAGACTATTTATGCCTGCCCGCGAAAGAAAAATCCCCGCTTTTAAAATCGGTACTGATTGGAGATTTCATAAACAATACATCGATAGATGGATTAAAAAAAAGTTAGAAAATAATCAGGAGGATAAGGAAACAAAAAAATTGGCATTATAAAAGCCAGATTAATAAATTATATGAATACTTTCTCGTTTTTATCTCATCCTATGAATATTTCTCAGCTGAAAGAACTCTGGCCTTTAACAAGATTCATTCCTTATCCTTTTATGAATTCATTCCTTAAGTATTTTTTGTCAGTAAAGGTTGTAAAGATAGATAGTTCTGGTCCAAAATATAATCATAATATTATAGATAACAAAATCAACGGGTTTATTATTTGGATGCCTTTGCTGCCTGTGAATATGGAAAGAGCCTCAGAGAAATATTCTTCAACCAGAATAGATTATGCGCTAAAGCTTTCTAAAAACTATGGCGCGGCAATATTAGGGCTGGACAGGCTGTTCGCGGTTAGGAAATATGTAAGTAGCGAAAAACATGGAATACCTGTAAATAAAGGTAATTATTTAGCGGCATGGACTATATTCGAGTCGGTATATAGAGCGGCTAAGGTTAAGAAGATAAATTTTAAGAATTGTACAGTTTTAATAATAGGGATGCAGGATTCGCTTGGCGTATTATGCGCTAAAAAAATATCCGCTCATGTTTCCCAGTGCGTAGTTTTTGATCAGAATATGGATAGAGAATATTTAAAGAAGAGATTAAAAGAACAGGCAGTGGATTTATCCGTAGAAGTAATCAGCAGAAATGATTTAGATAAAGCAGTAAAGGAATCGGATATTTGTATCTGCACATCGCAGGATAAAACAAAGGTATTGGATATCGGTGAATTAAAACTTCACAGCATAGTATGTTATATGGACCAGAATGATAAATTTGCTTCAGAGGTGAGAATACGCAAAGATGTAACAGTTATCAGCGGAGGATTGATTAAACTGCCTTATAATGAAAAAGAGATTTCTTTTTATGGCAGGGATTATCCTAAGAATATTGTCCCCGCGGCAATGGCTGAGACGATGTTATTAACTCTTGAAGGGAAACTTATAAATTACACAACTAATGATAATGCTAATCCTGATAAGTTAGATGAAATAGCTGATATTGCCACAAAGTACGGTTTTGAGGTTTGGGTGCCTGAGGCTCCGGTAATTTAATCCTTCGACAGGAATCTCCGGTTTTAAAACCGGAGATGAATGCTGTATTGTTTTTTCTGCTCAGGAGGAAGCCCCGGACTTTAGTCCGGGGAGCTTCACTTTTAAAAAAAGGACTTTAACATGCAGGCAGTAATAACAGGATTAGGCATGGTAAGCCCCTGCGGAATCGGCAAAGATAATTTCTGGCAGGCATTAGAAGAAGGGAAATCCTATATTGGAGAGTTGTCTTCTTTTGATACCGCGGAATTTTCTGTAAAATTAGGCGGAGAAATAAAAAATTTTAAGCCTAAAGATTATCTGGATGGAAAAAGCATAAGAAATCTGGATAGAAGCGCTTTGCTTTTGTTAGTCGCTTCTAAATTAGCTATAGATGACGCCAAGATATATATAAATGACGATAATACTGATAAAATAGGAGTTTGTACAGGCACTACATTTTCTCATTTATGGTCTATTGTGGAGTTTGATAAAGAAGTTTTTAATGAAGGCTTGAATTTCGCCAATCCCGCGCTTTTTCCCTCTACGGTAATTAATGCCGCGTCTTCGCATGTTTCCATCCGTTATAACATCCAAGGGTTTAATACTACTATAAGCACAGGTTATACATCCGCGTTGGAGTCCTTAAGGTACGCTTTGAACGCGTTGGATACCAAAAAAGCGGAAATAATTTTATGCGGGGCTGTAGAGTCGCTGACCTATTCTTTGTTTTTTGGGATACATAAACTTAAATACATGGCGGGTTTTAACGGCTTAGCGCTAAGCTGCCCTTTTGATAAGAGAAGAAACGGCCCTTTGCCAGCGGAAGGCGCGGCGGTATTTTGTATAGAAGATTTAGAGCAGGCTAAAATAAGAGGCGTGGATATTTTTGCCAAAGTAAGAAGTGTTTCCAGTTTTTTTGACGCGTATAAAATTGCCAAACTGGATGCTAAAGGCGAGGGTATAGAAAGAAGCATTAAAAAAGCTTTGGATGAGGCAGGTATAGGAATAAAAGATATTGATTATATTTCTTCTTGTGCTAATTCTTCTCAAGATTTGGATTCTATTGAAGCAAAAACATTAAAGCGGGTATTCGGTAATAATTTAAACAATATCCCTGTGAGTTCAATAAAGTCCATGATCGGAGAGACTTTTTCCGCCTCAGCAGGCCTGCAGATAGCTTCATGTATAGGAGCTATGCATAGAGGAATAATTCCCCCGACTATTAATTATAAAGAAAAAGACCCTGAATGTGATATTGATTGTGTGCCTAATAAGGCGCAGAAAAAAGACGTAAAAATTGCTTTAGTTGTTTCTTCCGGACCCGGAGGATATAGCAGCGCGGCAGTATTAGAAAAATACTGATATTGAAAGTTCTTAATTGCAATTTTGGGATTGTTGCGAAATGGGGTAAAATGTCATTCCTGCGAAAGCAGGAATCTATAACAAGTTCTTTGGTATCTTGGATACATTTTTGTCTTTCTTACTAACCTATCCATAATTTACATTTTTCAGATAATTATCAATCTGTTTATGTGTGCCTAAAAGATAT
>JBDRLG010000145.1:0-17495 GCA_043813255.1 Candidatus Omnitrophota bacterium | reverse complement strand
ACTCTATTTCTGTCATCCTGCGCGAAAGCGCAGGATCTATTATCGACGATAAAATTTTTATAGATTCTGCGGTCAAGCCCTCGGCTTCGCCGCGAGGCGAGCCGCAGAATGACAAATTTGAGGTATTTTGCAACAGACTCCTATGTGTAAAGTGTAATGAAAAGGATAAATAAATGATTTCCAAAAAGATAGTTTTGCATTTTCCGCAGAGGCTTGTAGATGAGCCGATTGTTTATAAATTAGTTAAAGATTTTGACCTTAAATTTAATATACTTAAGGCCTCAGTTACTCCTCAGGAACAGGGGCTTATGGTTATGGAATTAAGCGGTAAGGCGGAAAATTATGATAAAGGCATTGAATATCTTAAATCCTGCGGAGTGAAAATCCAGTCTTTAAGCCACGATATTTTACGCAATGAACAGAAGTGCACGCATTGCGGTATATGTGTCCCTATATGCCCGGTTGGCGCTCTGGAAGTAGACCCAAAAACCCGCAAGGTTACTTTCCATAATAAGAAATGCATTGCCTGCGAGCTTTGTGTCAAAATCTGCCCGACCCGGGCAATGCAGGTGCATTTTTAATGTAAGTTCGATATAAGTTGATTTATGGTAGCCGCAAGCTTTAGCTTGCGTAATAAAACGCAGGCTGAAGCCTGCGGCTACCAATATAATCTCTAATTTGCATTATTTATATTGTAATAATTTTATCCCCGTGAATAAATACGAAAAGCTTAAGTCAATATTAAAAAATATGCAGTCGGTTTTGGTCGCTTATTCAGGCGGCCTTGACAGTACTTTATTATTAAAGGCGGCTAAAGATTCTTTGGGGGATAGTTTAATTGCTGTTACTGCTGTAAGCGGTATTTATGCTAAAAGCGAGCTGGATTTTGCTAGGTTTATGGCGGAGAAATTAAAAGTTAAATTTAAGACGATAAGAACTTCACAATTGGAAGATAAAAAGTTTATTTCTAATCCGCTTAACAGGTGTTATTTCTGCAAAAAACATTTGTTTAGAAAATTAATTGAAATTAGCCGGAAAAATAAATTAAATTATGTGGTTGACGCAGCTAATTTGTCAGACCAAGATGATTTTCGCCCGGGAGAAAAAGCCGCTAAAGAATTGGGCATACGTTCTCCTTTAAAAGAAGCTGGTTTTACCAAGCAGGATATTCGGTATTTTAGCAAAAAACTTAAATTATCCAGCTGGGATAAGCCTTCTACAGTATGCCTTGCTTCAAGAATTCCTTACGGTAAAATAATTACGCCCGCGATACTCAAACGCATTGAACAGGCGGAAAATTTATTAAAGAAACAGGGGTTTAGCCAGTTAAGGGTCCGGCATTATGATAATCTTTGCAGGATAGAAGTGCCTGCTGGAGAAATCAGCCGTATGATCGGCAAAAGATTATGGGTTATAGATAATTTTAAAAAATTAGGTTATAATTATGTTTGTTTGGATTTAGAAGGTTATCGTATGGGAAGTATGAACGATGGATAGAATATATTTAGATTACGCGGCAACTACACCTTGTGACCCCGAAGTAATAAAGGCAATGCAGCTTTATTTCTTTAAAGATTTTGCTAATCCTTCCAGTATTCATTATTTTGGCAGGCATGCCCGTCAGGCAGTTGAAGAATCGCGTAAAAAGACCGCGGATTTTTTAGGCGCTAATCCCGATGAAATAATATTTACATCCGGAGGCACAGAATCAAATAATTCCGCTATTAAGGGCATTGCTTACGCTCTTAAAGAAAAAGGCAGGCATATTGTTACCAGCGCGGTTGAACACCACGCGGTTTCAGAGCCTTGCGAGTTTTTAGAAAAAAATGGATTTAAGATTACAACAGTTAAAGTTGATAAATATGGTTTGGTTGATCCCTCAGAGATAAAAAAAGCGCTTACTAATAAAACAATCCTTGTTTCTGTTATGCACGCCAATAATGAAATCGGCACAATTCAGCCAATCGCCGAAATCGGCAGTATACTTAAAGAAAAGGGTGTGTGTTTTCATGTTGACGCGGTGCAGAGCGCGGGGCATATTCCTGTGAATGTAAATGAATTGAATGTGGATTTATTGTCATTATCAGCGCATAAATTTTACGGGCCTAAAGGTGTGGGTGTTTTATACGTAAGAAAAGGCCTAAAGCTGGAAAATCTTTTACACGGTGGAAATCAAGAAAAGGGTAGAAGGGCTTCTACTTCTAATACCGCGGGCATTGTGGGGTTGGCTAAGGCATTAGAATTATGCGCGGTTAAAATGGCGCAAGAGGCGGATTTTCAGTCTGGATTACGCGATAAAATTATTAACCGTATAGAAAAAGAAATCCCCGAGTCCCTGCTAAACGGTCATCGTGAAAAAAGGCTGCCTAATAATATTAATTTTTCCATAAGATATATTGAGGGTGAATCTATATTATTGCATTTGGACGCGCTGGGAATTGCGGTTTCTACCGGCTCAGCGTGTACGTCAAGTAACTCAGAACCTTCGCGTGTATTAACAGCAATAGGCCTGCCTCATGAAATCGCGCACGGTTCATTAAGGATCACTTTAGGTAGATGGACAAAGGAAAAAGACGTAGACTTTCTTTTGGAAAACCTGCCTAAAATCGTGAATAAATTGCGGGCTATGTCGCCGCTTTACGAAAAATAATATGAAATCAGCGATTATTAAATTCTTGAAAAAGCGTGAAGAATACATTTCCGGAGAAGAAATAAGCGATAGTTTAAATATCAGCCGGCAGGCATTATGGAAAAATATCCAGAATTTAAGAGATTTAGGGTATGATATTGTTGCTGTGCCGCATTTGGGCTATAAACTTGTATCAAGGCCTGACCGGATGTTCCCTTGGGAAATTCAGCAGGATTTGGACACGAAATTCATCGGCAGGAATATTTATTATTATGATACTGTCCCTTCAACCATGGATGTTGCTTTTGAAGCAGGGGTTAATGACCTGTCTATGCCTGAAGGCTCAATATTTTTATCCGAAACACAAACTAAAGGCAAAGGCAGATTGGGAAGAGGATGGTCATCCCCTAAATATAAAGGGCTGTATTTATCATTAGTTTTAAAACCAAAAATACTTCCCAGCCAGGCTTCTTTGCTTACTTTGCTTACAGCCGTAGGCATTTGTGAAGCTGTTAAAGAAATAAAAGGAGCAGGCGCGAAAATAAAATGGCCCAATGATATCCTGATTAATGATAAGAAAGCCGCGGGCATATTAACTGAGATTAACGCCGAAACGGATATTATACATTTTGTAGTTATCGGCATTGGCATAAATGTTAATAATGATAAAAAGGCTTTGCCCGCGGGAGCTGTTTCTTTAAAAGAAGAAACAGCAGAGCATATTGACAGGGTCTATTTATTGCAGGAAGTATTGCGATGTATAGAGAAAAATTATTTATTGTTTAAACAAGGGCAGGCAAAAGAGATTATAGATAAATGGCGCGGCCTTAATACTACTTTAGGAAGAAGGGTTAAAGTTAATCTGCAGACAGGCCATTTGGAAGGGGAAGCTGTTGATATAGACGCTGATGGAGCCCTTCTTTTAAGAAAAGACTCGGGTTTAACACAAAGGATTACCGCGGGCGATATTGTTCATTGCAGGTGAAACAGTTATTTTTTGGATTAGTATGTGGTAACCGCAAGCTTTAGCTTGCGTTGTATAACGCGGGCTAAAGCCCGCGGCTACCATAATAACGTTATCTGATTTTTACTTTGTAGGGACAGGCCCCTGTGCCTGTCCGTTATATTGTAAACCGCAATAAATAATTTAGTTGACAATAGCCGGTTGTTTCTTATAATATCCGCATGGAAAAAAATAAGAAAAACCGGCTGATTTTTTTGTTTTTTGTCTTTTGCGCCTTCTCTGCTTTTGAGACTGTTGCGAAATTCCCCAAATTTGTCATTCTGTCCCGATGCTTCGATCGGGAGACTGTTGCGAAATGCCTTAAATTTGTCATTCTGCGGCTTGACCGCAGAATCTATGAATGGTTTATCGACGAGAATAGATCCTGCGCTTTCGCGCAGGATGACAAAAATGGTACTTTACAACAACCTCATTCTGTCTCTGCGGATCAGGATAAGGGAATAAATTTAGAAAAAATAGTAGTTACAAAAAGCAATCAAAGCCTTTTAAACGTCTATTCTTTGAGCTATTCCGCGATAGAGAACCTTCCGGTTACATCTGTTGTTGAAACTTTAAGCAATACCATTGTTGATTTACAGAGCCGGCTTTTAAAATCAGGCATACAGACTGATTTTTCTTTGCGCGGCTCGAGCTTTCAGGATGTTTTATTGCTTTTAAACGGCAGGCGCATAAATGATCCTCAGACAGCGCATTTTAATTCTGACCTTCCCTTGACCAGAGCAGATGTTGAAAGCGTTAATGTAATCCCCGGAGCGGCTTCTTCAATATACGGGCCCGATGCCATAGGCGGGGCAATAGATTTTCAGGTTAAAAAACCCAAGAAAAACAAATTAATTTTAGAAATTCAAGGCGGGTCTTATAAAACAGGCTCAGCTTTATTCAGCGTTACGCGAAAAATAGATAACGCCGGCCTTAGGCTGTCAGTAGAAAGGCAGGAATCAGGAGGTTACAGATATGATACTGACTTTAAGAAATTTATTTTAAATATAGCGTCTTCAATTAACGTGCCTTTGGGAGAAATTACCGCGGGGTTTGGCTATTTAGAAAATGAATTCGGGGCTTATGACTTTTATACTCCGGGCTTGGGCTATCCTTCAAAAGAATGGACTAAGACCTATTTATTAAATACTTCAGCAGATTTAAAAAAAGAAGGTTTTTGCATAAAGCCAAGTTTTATCTGGCGCAGGCACTATGATAAATTTATGTTGGATAAGACACAAGTAAGAAGCCGTTATTTGAATCATCATCGTAATGATACATACACTCCCGCTATTTACGCGCAAAAAGAAACGGATTTATTGGGAAAATTGGGATTGGGGGCAGAATACGGGGATGAACGTATTAATTCCACTAATTTAGGTAAACACTCGCGGGATCATAAAAGCGTATTCGTGGATGATAATAAAGATTTTTTGAATAATTTTTCTCTGAAAACATCTTTTAGATGGGATGATTATTCTGGTTTTAATAATGTCTATACAGGTTCTTTAACTTTAAGATATAAACTTTTTGAACAGGATTGCCTTAATTTAGGAGTATCCAGAAATATGAGGGTTCCATCATTTACCGAGCTTTATTACACCGATCCCATTACTAATAATGATACGGCGTTATCAGCGGAAAAAACAATTAATTACCAATTAGGCTATGATTGCAAAAAAACTTCATGGCCGTTTGGCGCGGTTGTTTTTTACCGGAAAGAAAAAGATATGATTGACTGGGTTAAGCACAGCCCTGCTGAAGATAAATTTCAAGTTGAGAATATTACCAAAGATGATGTTCTGGGAACAGAAGCGTATATAAAAATAAAAGTTAATGATTTCTTGAATTTAGACTGTAGTTACACATTTATTAACAAGCATGTTTTTGGCGGAGATTATATCTATAAATACGGCCAGAACTACATCCGGCACATGACTAATAGCTTATTTTCTTTTAAAACGCCGTTTGGGATTCAAACCGCGGGATTAAACTACAAGAAAAAACCCCACCGTAGAGGATGGCTCCTTTTTGATACCCTCCTGGCCTACGATTTCAATAAACACTCCAAAATATTCTTAAATATTACTAACCTGCTTAATGTTGAATATCAGGAAATAGAAGGCATCCCCCAGCCCGGCCGCTGGATAGAAGGCGGATTGAAGTTTGATTGGTGATTCTACATTGACAATCCACTATCTATAGTGTATAATCTATGTTAGCTTATATGATATAATCTATATAGAGGTTAAAATGGATATTAAAATCAGGCAAGCACAGCTAAAAATCCTGGAAATATTCTCAAGAGCTGGCGGGGCTTTCGCGCTTGCCGGAGGGACAGCCCTTGAGCTTTATTATCTGCGGCATAGATTTTCTGTTGATTTGGATTTTTTTTCATGCAAATACGATAATAAAGAAATAGAAAAAATAGTATTGGATTTTAAGGAATATAATAAAAAAATCAGGCTGGAATCGGAATTTATCAGCCCGGGCAGAGCTAAAGTCAGTTTTTATACTATGCCAATCAAAGGGACAGATAGGCTGTTAAAGATAGATTTTATAGAAGATAATATTTTCGCTAAACCTATAATTAATAAAATTAAGGGTATCCCTGTTTATAGCGTGGAAAATATATACCTGCAGAAATTAATTGCGATTACCGGGACTCAATTCATAGAAGATGATACCGGCAGGCAATGGGCACAGGGGCGCAGGGAAGCAAGAGATGTTTTTGATATCTATATTCTTTCAAAAAAAATACGCCCATTACATATATTTTTGGAGCAGCAAAGCCGGCAGATACAGAGAGGGATGGTTTACTGGTATCAGGAATTTTCGCGCCAAGATCTTAAATTAGCGCTTTTAGATCTGGATATCTATGATAAAAAATTTAACGCCAAAGAAATGATTATTTATTTGGAGAATGAAATAAAACAGTTTGTCCAAAAGGAGTTAGAGTGAGCTTTAATATATCAAAGTATTTTTGGGATTTAAATGATAAGGCTTTGAAAGAAACGGAAGTTATTCTTAAAAACCCTATTCATCCAAAATTTGTAATACGAATGTCCGCTTTGCTTTCCCGCTGTGACCAGCCGAAAGAAATATTTTCTTTCATCCCAAAAGAATTATTTATTGAATCATGGCCTAAGGTGCAAACTTATTGGCGTAAAATCGGGCAAAGCCCCGATTTTAGAAATTGGTGGCAGTCCATATACGAACAAATTTCGCAAAAAAATAAAATAGGGAAAAAAATAAATAAAGGTATTCCTTCATTATTATTTTTAAAAATAGGTAGAATGGTTAGAGAAGCAAGAGTCAATAAGAGATTAAGCCAGAAAGAACTGGCGGTAAGAACAGGCATGAAACAGCCGGATATTTCCGGAATTGAAGAAGGCAGGAAAAATATTACGATTAGAACCTTAGCTTCCTTGTGTAAGACATTAGAGATTAAAAAGATAGATTTTAGTTAAGAAACCGTTTTCACCAACCTCCTCAAACCGCCTTGTTGCTTACCTTAATGTAAAGTATATTTTATTAGCGTGGAGCGTATAGCGGGTAGCGTATAGTTAGGAATTTTTTGTCATCCTGCGGCTTGACCGCAGGATCTATTATCGTTGACGCTCCACGCTAATAACTACATCTAAATCTTCCGATGAATTACAGGTTGAGTTAAGTAAAATTGTAATTGTGCTTATGAAGACAGAATATAATGGATTATCCGGTCAAACCGGACAATGACATTTAACCATAAAAGAAATTGATTAGTGCTATTGCTATGATATAATTTGCTTGATAGTTAATTATTTCTAAGAGAGGTGAAATTAATGAATCCAGATATAAAAGAAATAAGAAAAAAAATCCTGCCTGTTTTATGGCATTATGATGTAGTAAAAGCGGCAATATTTGGTTCTTTTGCAAGAGGAGAGTTTAAGAAGAACAGCGATATTGATATTTTAGTGAAGTTTAAAGGCAGTAAAAGCCTGCTTGATCTGGCTGGGCTTAAGATAACTTTAGAGGAATTGCTCCATAAACAAGTAGATGTGGTAACATATAATTCATTACATCCTCTTTTAAAAGACAGGATTTTGCAAGAACAAAAGGTGATTTTATGAAAAAAGACCCAATGGTTTTTATTGAACATATATTAGAGGCGATTGGGCGTATTGAGGAATCACTTGTGTCCAAATTATGACAATTGTTATCGTCGGTAAAATGTTTTTGAGATGTCAATAGCGTGTCATTGCGAGGACCCCGACGTTACGTCGGGGGACGAAGCAATCTTCCGTCGTTAAGATTGCTTCGCTCCGCTCGCAATGACACTAATTTGGACAGTAATGTTGAGGAATATTCTAAAATATTTCGGCGTAGATTTAGATCTTGCTTGGAAAGTTATTAAACAGGATATGCGCTATTTAAAAAAGCATATCGTAAAAATAAAAGAAACTATAAATAAAAAGAAGTGAATAATTAAGCCCGTCGGTGAATTCCTGTCAGCTTTAGAAAATATTTGTATTTTAAGATAAAGAAATTATTTCGTGCAGTATCAACCGGAAGATTATAAATGGAGCTGTTACGAAATATGCCAAATTTGTCATTCTGCGGCGTGACCGCAGAATCCATAAACATTTTATCGACGATAATAGATCCTGCGATTAAATCGCAGGATGACAAAAAGGTATTTTGTAACAAGCTCTAAATTAGAAATATGATTAAAAAGAAGCTTATTGCTGTAGCTCTGAGCGGCGGGGTGGATTCTTCAGTGGCGGCTGTTTTATTGAAAAACAGCGGCTATGAGGTTATCGGGATTACTATGGATTTTTGCGGGGCTTCTGGGGTAGAGGATGCTAAGCGCGCGGCTAAACAACTGGGGATTAAGCACTATGTTTTTAAAATGCAGGGGCATCTTCAGAAGAAAGTTATTGAAGATTTCTGTCTTGAATATCTAAAAGGCAGGACTCCTAATCCTTGTGTCAGGTGTAACCAGTATATTAAATTCGGTGTACTGCTGAAAAAAGCGCTGGATTTAGGCGCAAGTTATTTGGCTACAGGCCATTACGCGCGAGTTGAAAAAAGTTATAAATCAGTAGGATACCCCGCCAAGGCGGGGTCCGTTATAAGCCTAAGAAAGGCGAAGGATTTAACTAAGGACCAGTCTTATTTTTTATATCGGCTTAGTCAAAAACAGCTAAAACATATACTTTTTCCGTTGGGTGGCTATACTAAAATAGAAGTCAGGCAAATAGCTAAAAAGGCAGGGCTGTCAGTTGTTGATAGAGCTGAAAGCCAGGAAATATGTTTTTTACCGAGAACAGATTACCGCGATTTTTTAATGAAGAGGTGTAAAAAAGAGTTCGCGGCAGGCATACAGCCCGGGAATATAGTTGATAAGAATGGCAGGATTTTAGGGAGGCATAAAGGGATCGCGTTTTATACTATTGGCCAGCGGCAGGGTATAGGTGTTGCCTGTGGTTTTCCTGTTTATGTGGCAGAGATAGACGCGAAGAATAATAAGATAGTGCTGGGGAAAAAAGAGGATGTTTTGGCAAGAGAGTTTTTGTTAAAAAATCCGCATTTTATCGCTCAGCCGCCCAAAAAGACAATTGCGGTAAACGTAAAGATAAGGTATAATCATAAAGAAGCGCCTGCGCAAGTGGTGATTCTGGAAAAGAAAATAAGAGTAATCTTTAAAATTCCGCAGTTTGCAATCACTCCCGGCCAGTCAGCTGTATTTTATGATAAAAATAAAGTTATTGGTGGAGGGATTATAGATAAGGTGGTTAAAAAATAATAAAATGCGAAAGATTAATACCGATTTATTAAAAGAAATCAAAGAATTAAAGAAGAAACGCAACGCGATCATCCTCGCGCATAATTATCAGCTCCCTGAAGTTCAAGATGCTGCTGATTTTTGCGGTGATTCTCTGGAATTATCCCGTAAGGCAAGCAGGACAGAAGCCAAGGTAGTTGTTTTCTGCGGTGTTCATTTTATGGCTGAGACAGCTTCAATACTTTGCCCGGATAAGGTAATTATTTCTCCTGATATAATTGCCGGCTGTCCGATGGCCAATATGATTACGGTTGATGATCTTAAAAAACTCAAAAAACAACATCCTCAGGCGGTTGTTGTGGGCTATGTTAATACATCAGCGGCAGTTAAAGCCGAACTGGATTATTGTTGTACCTCTAGCAACGCGGTGGCAGTGGTCAATGCTTTAAAGAATGAAAAAGAGATTATTTTTATTCCTGATAGATACCTCGCGGATTATGTTTCTAAGCATACCGGCAGGAAATTTATTACATGGGACGGGTTTTGCCCCACGCATGTAAAGATACTGCCTGAAGATATAAAACGGGAGAAGAAATTTCATCCTAAAGCAAAAGTGCTTGTGCATCCTGAATGCCTGCCTGAAGTTTGCGCTATGGCTGACGCGGCTCTTTCTACCAGCCAGATGGGAAAATTTGCCCGTGAAACTGATGCCAAAGAAATGATCATAGGTACAGAAGTAGGCATGATTTACCGTCTAAAAAAAGATAACCCTTCAAAAGAATTTTATCCGGCGTCTGAAAGCGCGGTCTGCCCGAATATGAAGCGGACTACACAGGAAAAAATCCTTTGGTCATTGAAAAACCTGAAAGAAGAAGTCAAAGTCCCTGAAGATATTCGTATCCGCGCTAAAAAGTCAATTGACAGGATGCTGGAAATTGTTTGAAATAAATGAACATTCCCATAGTTTACGAAGATGAATGGCTGGTTGTTTTAAATAAGCCTTCAGGTTTGCTTACTATACCAACCCCGAAAAATGAACTTCGCACTTTAACCAGCATACTTAATGAAGAATTCAAAGAAAAAGGTTTTTCATTTCATTTGCATCCCTGCCACCGTTTAGACCGGGGAACCTCGGGTTTAATTATTTACGCAAAAGGCAAATCCATTCAAAAAATAATCATGCAGGAGTTTAAAGACAAAAAAGTGGAAAAACATTATATTGCTTTTGTAAATGGCCGCCTCACTCAAGATAAAGGCGCGATTAATAATCCGATAGAAAATTTCCCCAGTAGTACTAAATATAAAGTATTGGAAAGAAGGAATGGCTTTAGCGTGGTAGAAGCAATCCCTCTTACAGGGCGCACTAATCAAATTAGGATACATTTTAAAATAATAGGCCATTCAATATTAGGCGAGGCAAAGTACGCTTTTAGGAGGGATTTTAAAATCAAAGCAAAACGTTTATGCCTGCACGCGAAATCGTTAAGTTTTATTCATCCGGTGACTAAGAAAAATATTTCTTTTGATACGGAATTACCTAAAGACATGGTGGAATTCTTAAGAGTGCATTGACTTCCGTTTTTTTAAAGGAGAGCCTGTTGTAAAATACTATTTTTTGTCATCTTGCGATTCTGAATCGAGTTCAGGACAGACTTAATTGTAGCTGTCATCCTGCGACTCGCCGCGAGGCGAGCCGCAGAATGACAAATTGAAGGTGTTCCTTAATGAGGATCTTTAAATGAAACAAAATATAAAAAACTCTTTTTTAATTTTATCATGGGCTTTATATGACTTAGCCAACCAGTTTTTTGTTTTAATCGTAGTATCTTTGTATTTTGTCCGCTGGCTGACTCTGGAGAAAAATATTCCGGAGATTTTTTTTAGTTTGTCTTTTGGCCTTTCTATTTTTCTGGTAGCTTTATTTTCTCCTCTTCTGGGCACAATTTCCGATACATCAGGCAGGCGCAGGCCGTTTTTGGTATTCTTTACTTTGCTCGCGGTAATATTTACTTTGCCCATAGCCAGCAGTAATATTATTTTTCTTAGCCTGCTTTTTTTTGTTATAGCCAATTTCGGCTGCCAGATAGCAGTGGTATTTTATAACGCGCTTATGGTAAATATCGCGCCAAAAGAAAGGCTGGGTTTTGTTTCTGGGTTAGGCAGAGTATTTGGTTATACAGGGGCTGTAGTTGCTTTATTTCTGATTAAGCCTATAATTATAAAAAACGGCTATAAAGCGGCTTTTGTGCCTGCAGGGGTATGGTTCTTTATTTTTTCTCTGCCGTGCATGCTTTTTGTAAAAGACAGGGATTCAAGGCAAAAAATAGATTTAAGCCCGTTGTTAAAAAAAGAAAAATTACTGGAGATTATTAGAAATCTGATAGGGGTATTTTTTAAGAATAGTGAATCCGCGGGGCTTACTAATTTTTTAAAAGCGATTTTTTGGGGCCTGTGTTCCGTAAATGTAATAATTTTGTTTATGTCTATTTATGCCACTAAGGTGTTTGGACTTAGTGAACCGCAGATAGTTAATCTTGTGGCTTTTTCCGCTTTTTTTGCTATATTAGGAAGCATATCTTCCGGGATTATCAGTGATTATATCGGGCATAAACGCTGTTTATTGTTTGTGTTTATTCTTTGGATAATATGTTTTTGGGCAGGGGCATTTGCTGACAGGCAGGTTTTATTTTGGGTTATAGGAGCATTAGTAGGTTTTTCTTTAGGCTCAACTTGGGTAGTTTCGCGCGCTTTGGCAATCAAGCTTGTCCCGGAGGAAAAAATCGGGGAAGTTTTTGGTTTGTTTAATCTGGTAGGTTATCTTTCCAGTATAGTAGGGGCGGTTTTTTGGGGGAGTATTTTGTATTTTTTATCGCCTTGGGCAGACGCGGGTTACCGGGCGGCTCTGCTTAGTTTAATAATTTTTATGGTATTAGGCATAATTTTTTTATTGAGGCTTAAGATAGATACACCTGTGAGGTGTTAAATAATAATTTATATCTGTGTATGATAAAGATATCTTTGTAGGGACAAACCTCTATGCCTATCCGTTATAAATGGGATTTTTTTTGATATGAAAGAAGAATTAGTAATACATAAGAGGTTTGATTTTTTAGCTTCGAGTTTATCCGATAAGAAAATAATGCGGATCAGAAAAGAAGATATCTGGCATGAATTTACTTATCAGCAAATACAAGAGCTCAGCTTTAAAATAGGGGCTTTTTTGATAAAAGAAGGATATCAAAAGGCAGAGCGCTGCGCTCTTATTCTGGAGAATTGCCCTCAGTGGGCAATGATTTATCTGGGGATAATACGCGCGGGCATGGTTTGTGTGCCTTTAGACCCGCAGTTAAGCCGGCAGGAAATAAATAATCTTGTTACGGATTCTTCATGTAAAGTAATATTTTGTTCTGAAAAATTGTTTTCGGATAAAATTAAATATTGTATGGGGGTGTTACAGAATGACAGAATAGATGGTTCTGTTAAGCCGGTTGTTTTAGGCGCGGAGAATATAAAAGAAAACAATGTGGTTGATTTTTCAGCGATAAGCGGTATCACCGCGCAAGGCGTTATTTGGCCGGAAGTTTCTTCTGAAGATACCGCCTCTCTTATTTATACTTCAGGCACTACTGCTTTGCCTAAAGGCGTTTTATTAAGTCATAAAAATATTTGTTCTGATTTCTTGAGTATAGACAAAATGAAACTTTGCCTGCCGTCTGATAATATATTGTCCATTTTGCCTTTATACCATGTTTACGCGTTTATGGTAACATTGATAGTGCCGTTGCTTTTAGGAATAAAAATTACTTATTGCGCGAGTTTTAAGCCGCATGAATTGGCAGAGATTATTAAACAGGCAGGGGTTACTTTGCTTGTGGGAGTGCCGCAGCTTTTCTCTATGCTTTACAGGGCAATAGAGGAGAAAACAGAAAAAATACCTTTTGCCCTGCGGTTTTTAATTATGCCGGTTATAAAAGCCAAAGCCCGTGCTAATCTATCCAGCCTTCGCCTTATGGTTAGCGGAGGAGCGCGCCTTGCGCCAAAAACCGCAAAAGGCTTAACCTCTTTTGGTTTTAAGTTGATTGAAGGTTATGGCCTGACGGAAACTTCGCCGGTAGTAACATTAAGCCCTCTGCAAAAAGTAAAATTAGGCTCTGTAGGCAAGCCTATACCGGATGTTTTAATAAAAATATTCAATCCCGACGCTGCGGGAATCGGAGAGGTTTTGATAAAAGGTAATAATGTTATGCAGGGATATTTTAAGCAGCCGGAATTAACCCAGCAGGTTATTAAAGACGGATGGTTTTATTCCGGGGATTTAGGTTACATTGATAACGAGGGTTATCTTTTTTTGGTGGGAAGGGAAAAAGAAGTTATTGTGCTTGCTTCAGGAAAAAATATTTACCCTGAAGAACTTGAGGAATATTACAGCCAGCTTCCTTCTGTTAAAGAAATGTGTGTTTTGGCAAAAGAGGATGAAAGTTTCGGGCAGGTTAAAGAAGTGCTTCACGCGGTAATTGTGCCGGATTTGGAATATTTCAGCCAGACGCAGGAAACAGATATCAGGGGAAAGATTCACTGGCAGATGGAAAATTTAGCCAAAGGCATGCCTTCTTATAAGCATATTATGGGTTGGACATTGACCAAAGAAGAACTGCCGCGCACAGTTTTGAAAAAGATTAAACGCTACGAAGTAAAAAAGAAATACCTTGAAGGAAAAACCGAAGTTGTCCAAGTTAAAGAAGCGGCCATAACCGAAGAAGAATTAGCAGGATTAGATGAAGAGGTTGTTAAAAAGGTTATTGGTTATGTATCTAAGCAAATAAACCCAAATTTTGCGTTAAAAAAATTTGCCCGTAGGGCCGACCGATTAAATCCGGATGGATTTAATCGTGATCATCGGGGTAATCCCGATAAGATTTCTAATACAAAATGCGGGATAAAAATACCGGTGAATCTGGATAGCCATCTGGAAATTGATTTAGGCATTGATTCATTGACTAGAGTGGAATTGGGTTTGGGATTAGAAGCGTTATTTAAGATAAAAATTCCCGATGAATTACTTTATAAAATATCTATAATAAGGGACGCGGTAATGATTATTCAGGATATAATCAATAGTTCTGAAAACATACCAGAAAACCCGCAGAGCCAAAAGAACGGATGGAAAGGGATTGTTAAACAACTGCCTTCTGAAGATATATTGGAAAAAATCAGCTTAAAAGCAGGCTTTTGGGCAGGTATGTTTAATTTTATACTTAAAACGGGGTTTTTTATTATATTTAAAATATTCTGGCGTTTAAAAATAAGAGGAAAAGATAACCTGCCGGCTAAAGGCGCGTTTCTTATCTGCTCTAACCACGCCAGCTACTTAGACGGATTTATTGTTTTTACCAGCCTGCCGTTTAACAAGGCTCTTAATACTTTTTTTTTAGGAACAACTAGGATACTGGAACATTCGTCAGTCCGCTGGGGAGCGAAAATCGCGCGGCTTATTTCAATAGACCCTAATCTGTATTTGACTAAGGCCTTACAGGCAGTTTCTTTTGTTCTCTTACAGGGAAAAATAGCCTGTATTTTTCCTGAAGGCAGGCGTTCTATAGACGAAAAAATAGGAGAATTTAAGAAAGGCGTGGGAATTTTAGTTAAAGAGCTGGATGTTCCGGTTGTGCCGGTATACATAAAAGGTTCGCACAAGGCATGGCCAAGGGGGAATCGTTTTCCGAAATTATGCAAATTGGAAATTGTTTTTGGAAAGCCCGTTTCATTAGAAGAATTGCTTAAACGCAAGAAACAGGATGTTACTATGGATGACTATAAATTTATCGCTCAGGAATTAAGAGGGGAAGTAATTAATCTTTCATTACTGTGTCATTGCGAGGACCCCGACGTTACGTCGGGGGACGAAGCAATCTTCCGTCGTTAAGATTGCCGCGGGCTCTGCCCTCGCAATGACACTAATTTGGATAACTATGTTAAAATATATTATTTTAGGTATAGTTCAGGGGTTTACTGAATTTTTTCCGGTGAGTAGTTCAGGGCACCTGATAATTTTTCAGAAAATATTGGGAATTAGCGGGCAGGAATTGGTTTTATCTGTAGTCCTTCATTTTGGCACTGTTTTAGCTTTGATTATATTTTTCTTTAAAGATATAATTAAGATATTACGCAGCCCAAAGATGATGGGGTTAATAATTATTATTACAATTATTACCGGAGTAATAGGTATTATAGGTAAAGACTATATAGAAAATTTATTTACCTCAGTCAGGCTGGTGGCTTTTGCCTTGATGGTAACAGGCGTAACCCTTATTCTTACCAGAAAATTTATGCAAGGCAAGAGGGAAAACTTAGGAGTTAAAGATGCAGTGATACTTGGGATAACGCAGGCTATAGCAATTATCCCCGGCATTTCGCGTTCAGGTACTACTATTTCAACTCTTTTGTTCAAGAATGTAGATAAACAGACAAGTTTTCGTTTTTCATTTATAGCGTCAATTCCCGTGGTTTTAGGAGCGGTTATCTTAGAAGCAAAAGATATAAGTTATGGATTAAAAATTAATTTCGCCAATTTTACCGCGGGTTTTATTGCCAGTTTTGTTTCCGGCCTTCTTGCTCTTTGGATATTAAAGCTTATTTTAGCTAAAGCAAAATTATATTACTTCGGATATTATTGTATTTTAGTTGGAATAATCGCGTTGTTTATATGACTTCTCCCGCTTTGAAAAAGGGAGGCAAGGGAGGATTTAATAAATAGTAAAAATAACCTGCTCCATAGTATAAGCACATAAAAATTCTCTTACGATAATTTTTAAGTATACTACGGAGTTAATAATGTAAAGAATAAAACCTATAAGCATTATTAAGGAGGTAGTAACCATGAGTATAATTGTTTTAGGTACAGTGGCATTAGACACGGTAAAGACGCCTTTTGGCAAAAGAAAACATATGCTTGGAGGCTCAGCAGTTCATTTCGCGATGTCCGCGAGGATGTTTACCAATGTAAACCTTGTGGCGATTGTGGGAAAAGACTTTCCCAATAAGCATATTGAATTCTTGCGTAACAAAGGCATGAATCTCACATCCCTTACTAAAGAAAACGGCGCGACTTTTAAATGGGAAGGGGAGTATAAAGGAGATTTAAACGCCGCGTTAACTCTTAACACAGAATTAGGAGTGCTTTCCGCTTTTAGGCCCAGTGTATCAGAACAGCAAAAAGACATAAAATACATATTCCTTGCTAATGTTGATCCTGATATACAGATGCATCTTTTAAAAAGTATGCGCCGGCCGCATTTTGTAGGTTTAGACAGCATGAATTTTTGGATAAAACATAAGAGAAGCGCGTTACTGCGCTTATTAAAAGAAGTAAATATATACGTGGCTAATGATCAGGAAGCAAGGGATTTATCAGGAGAAAGTAATTTGATTAAAGCCGCGAAAAAACTTTCCAGTTTCGGGCCTAAGATGATATTAATTAAAAAAGGAGAACATGGAGTCTTGTTTTACAGCAAAGGGTTTATATTTTCCCTGCCAGCATATCCGACGGATAAAGTTATTGACCCTACCGGAGCTGGAGATACTTTTGCCGGAGGGTTTATGGGATATCTGGCAAAAGCAAAGAAAATAAACTCCGCGAATATTAAAAAAGCGATTGTTTACGGCACAGTAGCCGCGTCCTTTAATGTGGAAGATTTTGGCGTTAATAAAACAAGCTGCCTTACACTAAAAGACATAGAAAAAAGATTCGCGCGATTCAGAAAATTAGTAATATTTTAACTCAAAATTATTACAACGTGAGTTTGACATAAGCTAATTCTATGGTAGTCGCAGGCTTTAGACTGCGGGATGAAACGCAAGCTGAAGCTTGCGGCTACCAGCATAAGTATGACTTTTTCATTATATCGAAATCACGTTGTTATAGGAGGCAAACAAATGGAACAGAAAATTTTTAATGATTATAAAGAAGCGATGAAAGCAAGGGATTCTTTGAAAATTTCAGTCTTAAGCTGTTTGCGCGCGGAGATAATGAACACAGCGCTGGCAAAAAAGAAAGACAAACTCGATGATAATGAAATCTTCGCGGTTATTAAAAAGCA
>JBDRLG010000144.1:0-24236 GCA_043813255.1 Candidatus Omnitrophota bacterium | reverse complement strand
ACTCTATTTCTGTCATCCTGCGCGAAAGCGCAGGATCTATTATCGACGATAAAATTTTTATAGATTCTGCGGTCAAGCCCTCGGCTTCGCCGCGAGGCGAGCCGCAGAATGACAAATTTGAGGTATTTTGCAACAGACTCTTAATATACAACAAATATTTTTTAAATTCAACATAAATGTATATGGAGTCAGGAGTAATAAAAATTGTAGTTTCCCCAAAATTTTGATGTGATTTAACATAACTGTTTAACTGTAAGTTGGTTGCCTCAAGTGTCATCGCGAACGAAGTGAGCGAAGCAATCCTGGTTTTAAGATTGCTTCGTCCCCCGACGTAACGTCGGGGTCCTCGCAATGACACGACGGAAAAAATGGGGAAACTCTACTAATAAAAACTATTGACGCTGGGAAATGGTATGATAAAATACTTGTTTGAATTATTGGCCTCATCGTCTAGCCTGGCCTAGGACGAATGGTTCTCAGCCATTAAACACCGGTTCAAATCCGGTTGGGGCTAAAAGATTTGCATTTTTGTATCCACAGCGGAATATAAATTAGTTAATACTAAAAAAGTATATTTTCGATGATTACACGGATTAAATCTCCGGTGGCAAAATCCGTGTAATCTTAAATAATCCGTGTAATCAAGTTCTTTCCTTTTGCGATAAACTCGGGAAAGAACTTAAATTAATGCTTGATTTTATAAGAATATTGTGATAAAAGAATTAAGTAACGGTGTTTGTAGTTACGACTTGGAAAACAATAGGATTTATAATATTTAGGAGGATATAATGAAATATAATGCTGCCTGCAGGAAATATGAATTAGTGGCGTTTTTTGTGTTATGTTTTTTATTAACAGGGGTAATTGGCTGCGATAAATTGAATTTTTTTCAGAATCCCAAGCCGAGTAAGGAATTAAGCAATGAACCCGTAATTTCCTACACAGTAACGGGTACGGTAATAGCTAAAGTTAATAATATGCCGATTACTTTGGAAGATTTAAATCAGGAGATAGAAGCATATAACTCAATGATCCCGAATGACAAGCCGGAAATGAAAATAAATACCCGTGAAAAAAAGATTGATTACTTAAAGAATGAATTGATAAAACGTACCCTGCTTTATCAGGCGGCATTAGACAGGGGGCTTGACAGAAAAGAAGATATTATAAAGGCAATAGAAAAAACTAAGATGGATTTGTTGGTAGTAGAGCTGATAAAAACTGAAGCGGAAAAAGTTAATATAAGCGCGAAAGAAATAGAGGATTATTATAATACTTACAAAGAACAATTAAAAGAACCTGTACAGCGCCGTATACGCGAAATAGTATTGCCTTCGGAACAGGAAGCCAAAGATGTTTTAATTCAACTGCTTCAGGGAACTGATTTTAGCACTTTAGCAAGAGAAAGGTCTATATCTAAAAGCGCAGCAAAAGGCGGGGATTTGGGTTTTGTCGCCGCTGGAGATATTTCCGGAGATATGGATAAAGTAGCTGAAACATTAGAAGTTGGCCAGATCAGCGGGGTATTTAAGACTGCTGACGGATACTGTATTATAAAGGTAGAAGCAAAACAGGGGGGGAAATTAAGAAGCCTTAATGAAATGTGGGATGATATTAAACGGGGCTTAACTTTTCTGGAACAGCAGAAGAGAATTGAAAAATTGATAGGTGATCTTTCAGGTAACACCAAAATAGAAGTTTATGAAAGCGAGATAAAATAACAAACCTTAACTTTTTATATTAAAGGAAAAAAATGCCAAAACAGAAAATAATTTTGCTGGCAGGAGTAGGTTTAGCAATAATATCTGTATTTATGATTAAGGTTTATCTTGATCAACAACGCCAAATTATGCGGGATCAGGCCAACAAGGCGTTGAAGCAGATACGATCTAATCAAACCGCGGTTTTAGTGGCGAAAAGAGACATTAAGAAAGGTGAAGCTATTGATACGAATATGCTGTTTTCAGAAATAATTCCCAATAAATATGTAGAGCCTCAAGCGGCGACTTCTTTAGACAGAATAGCTGGCATGATCACTGTCGCGTCTATTCCTAAAGGTTCACAGATAACTTTAGGTAAGCTTGTCAGTGAGCATAAGGCTAGAGGGGGGTCTTTGGCGAGTTCTACCCCGGTTGGTAAAAGGGCAATAACTCTTTCCGTGGACGATATTTCTTCTTTAGTAGGCATGATTAAGCCCGGAGACAAAGTAGATATAATAGGTATAGTGCCTGTCCCAATGCAATTAGCTCAAGGTAAACAAGTAACACAATTGGCAGTAATCCCTTTATTTCAGGATGTGTTAATTTTAGCAGTTGGGCAGGAAACAGGCACTGTTAGTGAAACGACAGAAGACGCGAGAGCAAGATACGCGAAGCAAAAAGAAAAGGAAACGGAAATTTCGCAGTTTATTACAGTAGCGCTTGCGCCTCAAGAGGCAAATTTGATTGCTTTTGTTCAAGATCAGGGGAAAATACGTTTAATTTTACGTTCCCCTGCGGATTCTAAAGTAGAAGCAATTCCTCCGGCAAGCTGGGATACTTTATTTCAGTATGTTATGCCTAAACAGCCAGAGCCTGTAATAGAAGAACCAAAAGGGCCTGTGGTAGAGATTTACAGGGGCGGTCAGAAAGAAACAGTAATTATTTCTCAATAATAAAGGAAATATATGAAAAAAAATATTTCATTAAGCATTCTTGTTTTTTTATCAATACTTATATCGCCGGCCAGCAATTATGCCACAGATGGTTTTTCTTCGGATTCCGGAGAAGAACTTAAATTATATGTCGGGTATTCTAAAATTATCCCAGTTAAAAACCCTACAAGAGTAGAGGTTTCTAATCCCGATATCGCGGATGTAGTAAATGTTACTAATGACGAGTTAACAATAAGCCCTAAAGCGGCAGGCAGGACAGCTCTAAGATTCTGGGATATTTTTGGCGAACAAAATTATCAGGTAAAAGTATTTAGTGAAAATATTGGAGAGATAAAACAACGTATTGATAGCCTGTTAAGTAATCTCCAGCTTCCCGATATTTATACTCAGGCGCAGGAAGACGAAGGCAGGGTTTTGCTCCTCGGTTCTGTAAGGAATCCTCAGGAGAGAGAAAAAATCGCCTTAGTTTTAGATAGTTTAAAAGATAAAACAGTAGACCTTATCGCTGTCAAAGAAGACCAGTCAGTTGTAGAAATCGCTGTAGAGGTTTTAGAGCTTAGTAAAGACGCGGAAACCACCTTAGGTTTTACAAATCCGTTATCCAGCACAATCTCTCTTACTGAAGTTGGTTCTCCGGGGTTAACAGGAGGAGGAGGCACTTATTGGACAAAGCTTTTTCACGTGTTAAATATGGAAAGAGGGGCATTTAATTGGACATTGAGTGCTTTGGTTAAGGAAGGAAAAGCCCGTATTTTATCCCGCCCGCGCCTTGCCTGTCAAAGCGGTAAAGAAGCGGAATTATTGGTGGGTGGAGAAAAGCCGATTTTTACCACAAACGTAGCTTCTGCCGGCGGGGAGGGAACAAGCGTGGATTATAAAGAGTATGGGCTTAAATTAAAGATAAAGCCTATTGCGGCAGAAAATAACAGAATAAAAGTAATATTAAATGTTGATATAAGTGAACTATCGAATGTGGCGGAGACAATAGGAACAACAAGCACTGGTGCTACTACAGCTAGCGCGTACCCATTAACTAGGCGTAGTGTTGTCACAGAATTATATTTAAATAATGGCCAAACACTGGCAATAGGCGGGTTAATAAAACATAAACAGGAAGAAGACTTGGAAAAGACTCCCTGGTTGGGAGATATCCCGATTATAGGAGCGCTTTTTAGGAAGAAGACTAAGAAGACGGGAGGTGGTACAGGTGAAAAAGGAGATACAGAATTATTTATTACCCTTACTCCTACTATCATTGCTTCTTTAGAATCCGCCGCACAGCCAGTAAAACAAGAGCCGGTAAAACAAGAGGTTTTTGCTAATACTAATATAGTTCCTTTGGGCCGCTCAAACGCAGATAAATCCGCGGAATTAAAGAATTATACAGCCGGTATTCAAAGAAAAATTATGTCTCAATTAAGTTACCCTGTAAATGCCAGAAAAGCGGGCTATCAGGGGACAGTAAAGTTAGGGTTGTTATTATCTTCTCAGGGCCGTTTAAAAGAATCTATGGTTAAAGATTCTTCAGGATATAAAGATCTTGATGATACCGCACTTGAAGTTGCTAAACTTGTTATTCCATATCCACCTTTTCCTCCCAGCTTTGATCAAGAAGAAATATGGGTAGAGGTCCCTATTAGTTATCAATTAAATTAAGGTACGATGGCAAAAACTATTGTAATCTTTAGTACAAAAGGGGGCGTAGGCAAAACTCTGATCGCCGCTAATTTAGCTGTTAGTTTAGCTAATGAGCAGAAAAAACGGGTATTGCTTTTGGATTTAGACCTTCAGGCAGTAGGCAATATGGCTTACATGTTGAATGTTAATTCAAAAAAAGCCCTTGTGGATTTAATTCATTTTTATAAGAAGTACCCCAAAGAGCTTAAAAAAGAAGAGTTTATAACCAAGGATGTGTTTGGTGTGGATTTTCTATTCGGGGTATTAAGGCCTCAGCAGGCGCATCATATTGAATGTGATAAAATTAAAGAGATATTTGAATTATTTGATAAGGATTACGATTATATAGTTGTTGACGCGGGGAAAATTTTCAGCGAGTTTTTTGTTTCAGTTTTAAATCAGGCAAACCTTATTCTTTTAGTAGTTACTCCGGATATCCTTTCTATCTACCAGACAAAATGGGCATTAGATACTTTGCAATTCCTGCATTTTCCCCTTAATATGGTAAAAGTAGTATTAAACAGGTCAGAATCCGCGTCAAGCATAAGCTGGCAGGAAGTAAAAGTATTCTTACCGGCAGAGATTATTTCCCAGATTCCTTCTGAAGGCAAAATTGTTGGGCAGGCAGTGAACCGCAGGGTTCCCGTGGTAATCGATAATCCCCGCGCGGGCGTATCCGCAGCTATTAAACGGTTTAGCCAGGAGTTAGTTAAAAATGAAAAGTTATTTATAGAGAAGCAGGAAATAGACCAGATTCGCCTGAAAGAGGTTGATTTAGAAACAAAGGGCCAGTTTTGGCAAAAGCAGGGATTAGCGGAAAATTTAGAAGAGCCTGATATTGAAGCCGGAGCAGATACTGTTTTGCTTTTAAAAAGACGGATTCATAACAGGCTTATAGAAGAATTAAATCTTAAGAGGATGAATGTTAAGGTCTTTTCAGATTCAAAAGAGACAATAGCATTAAAGAAAAAAGCGGAAGTATTAGTCAGTAATCTTCTTGTAGAAGAAGCGGGAAGTTTTATTTCCTCTCACGATGTCCGTAAAAAATTAGTTAAAGAAATTTTAGATGAGGCTTTAGGGCTGGGCCCTTTGGAAGATTTATTAGCAGACCCCACAATCACAGATATTATGGTTAATAATAAAAATGAAGTTTATATTGAGAGGCATGGGAAAATAGAAATTACCAGCAAAAAATTTATTTCCAATGATCAGGTCCGGACAATTATTGAGCGTATTATCGCGCCTATCGGCAGGCGCATAGATGAATCTGTCCCGATGGTTGACGCGAGGTTAGCTGATGGTTCGCGTGTTAACGCGATAATCCCCCCATTAGCTTTAACAGGGCCTACGCTTACTATAAGAAAATTTAGAAAAGAAAGGTTTGAAACCGAAGATTTGATAAGATTTAACAGCCTTAATCAGCCGATGTCGGATTTTATCAAGGCTTGTGTTATTGCCCGGAAAAATGTTATAGTATCCGGAGGCACGGGTTCGGGTAAAACCACGGTTTTAAATATTCTTTCCGCCTTCATTCCCGATAATGAGAGAATATTAACAATAGAAGATGCCGCGGAATTAAAATTGAGCCAGGAACATTGGGTCCGGCTTGAGTCCCGCCCTCCTAATATCGAAGGCAAGGGAGGTATTACTATCCGCGACCTTTTTAAGAATACTTTGAGAATGCGCCCGGACAGGATAATAATTGGAGAATGCCGTGGTATCGAGACTCTGGATATGCTTCAGGCTATGAATACGGGCCATGATGGCTCCATGACCACGATACACGCCAATTCAACACAAGATGTATTGACCCGCCTTGATTCTATGATTTTAATGTCAGGCATAGAGCTTCCTATCCGCGCGTTAAGAGAAATGATAGCTTCAGCTGTAGATTTGATAGTACATACCGCTCGCTTATCCGACGGAAGCCGCAAAGTTATACAGATAACCGAAGTCGAGGGCATGGGAGAAGACATTAAAGTTAAATTGAAGGATGTTTTTATTTTCAAACAGACAGGAATAGACCCGCAAGGAAAAATTATAGGAGATTTTCAAGCTACCGGCCATATTCCCGCGTTTGTAGAAGAAATACGAGTAAGAGGTATTTCCCTCCCCGATAGTATTTTTCAGATTAAATAATAGCCGGCAATGAGAATAAGAATAGCATATACTGATTTTTTACGGTATATCCTTCACCTTAATCCTCTCTCCGATGAGACTGTGCCAAATGAAGTTTTTAGGGGCATTTGTGCCATTGCGAGGATGAGCCTGTTGCAAAACTCTATTTCTGTCATCCTGCGCGAAAGCGCAGGATCTATTATCGACGATAAAATTTTTATAGATTCTGCCCCGACGTTACGTCGGGATAGAATGACAAATTTGAGGTATTTTGCAACAGACTCAGGAGTGAAACGACGAAGCAATCTCGACGAGGGTTAAGATTGCTTCGCCCTTCGGGGCTCGCAATGACACTCAAAAATGGCCATTTGACCCAGTCTCCGATGGGGAGAGGGTAGGGGTGAGGGAACAGGAGATTTTCCGGGTGAAAATAATAAATAATACCAAGAATACCATATTAGCTGAAGAAGCCTATATAGCAGATACGGTTTTTACCAGAGTTAAAGGCTTACTGGGAAAACAATCTTTTGATGAAGGCTCGGCGTTAATTATTAAGCCATGTAATTCAATACATACTTTTTTTATGCGTTTTACAATAGATGTTGTTTTTGTTAATAGCAATAACGCGGTTGTTAAAATACTCCCCAAGATTGCGCCTAATAAAATAAGCGGAGTTTATTTTAAAGCTTATTTCGCGATAGAATTACCCGCCGGAACAGTAGAAAAAACATCAACTATTATTGGGGATCTTCTGGAATTTAAATAAATAAAATATAGGTTCTTTCGTAAATATTGTGAACTTTAGCGTTCCCCCCTTGTTTTGTATTTTGAGATGCGAAACGGACTGTTGCGAAACTCCCCAAAAGTGTCATTGCGAGCGACTGAAGGGAGCGCGGCAATCTTATTCTCCGACGACAAAACAAGATTGCTTCGTCCCCCGACGTAACGTCGGGGTCCTCGCAAAGACACAAAAATGGTATTTCGCAACAGTCCCGAAATACCTCAAAATTGTCATTCTGTCCCGACGTAACGTCGGGGCAGAATCTATAAAAAATTTATCGTCGATAATGGGGCTGTTGCGAAATGCCTTTTTTGTCATTGCCCTCCTCCGACTTGATCGGGGGATCAACCGGGCAATCCAGGAATTGGCAATTCTCGTCGACAAAAGCTTTCTGGATTCCCCGAATAAATCGGGGAATGACAGAAAGAAACCATTTCGCAATAGACTCATAATAGATCCTGCGATTAAATCGCAGGATGACAAAATGGAGTTTTGCAACAGGCTCAATATATATCAATGTCCAGACAGGACATTTGTTAAAAAAATTGGTTCTTCGGAAAATTGCTTTACAAATTTCCTTGACAGGCATAGTTTGTAGTGTTATTTTAATATAAATAAATAAATGTCCAATCAGGAGTTGTAATGGGAGTAATATATAAATTAAAGCCTGAAGTCCGAGAGTTTATTCTGCATCAAAGAGCTCATGATCCCCACTTAGGATGCCGCAAGCTTGCTATTGCATTACGAGAGCAATTTCATCTAACTGTTTCAAAGTCAAGCATTAACGCGGTTTTAAAAGAAGAAGGCCTAAGTATGCCTGTAGGAAGAAGAGGCAAAAAGAAAAATATAATTAAGGAATTAGGGGCTATTTTTCTAAAAGCTATGGATTGCCTGATTGGCGGAAGCTGCTATATCTCAGAAGATATTAAAAAAACAGTTAAACCCCAAATACCAGAATTATTACAAAAGACAGAAGCGGCAATATTTAATTCCTTAGATTTAGATGCTCAAATAAAAACTTTGTTTAATCAGAAAATTACAAGCAAACAGTTGTCATTGTATCTCTTTGCATTGCAGGATGTTAAGGACTTGCCCATGCGCGTATCCGCGTTAGTTTCAAATTTAATTCAAAAAGTCCATTGTATAAAAATTGATATGAATGACTCAAGCCAATATTACATAGACGGACAACTGCATAATATTTGGCCTTCTTCTAAAATTCCGGATATATTTTTCACAACTATCTATGACGCAGAACGATACGTAAATAATTTTTTGTATAAAGATATTCCCTTAGTGCTTTTTCAAGCCGCAGGCTATGATAAGCCGGCTAAAGAATTTTTTGATTTTTTATTCAATATTAGCAGCGCAGGCAAAGGGATTAATAAAATAGCACTCTATGGCCCCGAGCGCAAAGAGATCGGTAATTTTTCCTGTAATAAAGAAATAAATCATTGTTTAGTCTTCGGGCTTTGGCCTTGGCAGTTTACAGAATGCCGTAATATCATAGAGAAGACAGATTTCCAACCCTTTTATTTTGAACCGCTTAAGCTAAATTATTATCTCGCGGAAATAGAGGTTGAATTAACTCAGCCAGATACTGATAAAAAAGTTATGTTAAGAGGCTGTGCTGTGAAAAATAAACCGGATGGTAACGTAAATTTATATATTTTGTATCATTGGTTAGATAAACAAATGGATAGAAATAAGTTATTTGAAGTTTATCTCAGCCATTGGCCTAATCTGGAGGGGTCTTTTAGGGACTTTACTGCTAAAATCGAGGCAGATGTTTATTCCGGATCTCAAAAAACAGCTTTAAACTTAGAAAATGTGAATTTTGATAAAAGCGGGCCGGATGGAATGAATAAATTATTTGATAACTACTTGCGGTTATTAGATCTATATTTCCAAAGCTATTTTTTGCCTGCCGGAAGCAAAATTAGAGATTTATCGTCGATGAAAAAGCTTTTTTATGGATTAAAAGGCAAAATTACTATACAAAAAAATTATCTTATTGTAACTTTTTATCCTCCCGCAAATTCCTCTGTTTTAAAAGATCTTAAGTATGCCTGCCGCCGGATAAATGAAAGGCGGATAAACCTTTTTCATGAAAGAAAGTTTCTTTGTTTTGTTGAGGCATAGAAAGAAAACGCTTCCAATATATGCCTGAAATGTGCTTGACTCTCCTTGGCATAAATGGTATATTTTAGTGTAATAAAAAAAGATGACGGCAACGAAAATCCACCCATAGAGGTGGAACCGCTGAGTAATTAGCGGGGGCAATTCTTGGTATGGAGGTATCAAGAATCGCAAAGCCACGGGACGATGCTCGTTATACGCAGTTTAAAAGAATTAGGCATATTTAATTCTTTGCTTTAAGGGTTAAAAGCGAGAACGTTAGCCGGGTTACCGAAGGCCAGTAGATCTTTAGGTAATCCGGATTTTTTATTTTTGGTATGGGAAAGTATAAAGCACTTTCCCAACCACTGAAAATTTCACTAAAAGTAATCTAAAAAATTATTTACCAAAGGTAAATTTTCTTGTAAGGAGTTAATAATGGCTTTAAAAAAGATTTTTAAAAGCAGGAAAGGGCAGTCAATAGTAGAATATATTGTGCTTTTTATTGTTTTTGCGGCGAGCATAATTGTATGTATGGGTGGATTTACTCCCGAGAAACTAAAAATAAAAACAGCTTTTGATAACGCGGTTAGTAACGCACTAGCAGAGATAAAACGATGATAAAAGCTCAAACCACATTTGAAACTTGTGTATTTATTGTTGTTCTGGTAGCCGCGACATTAGCTATGAACGGTTATTTCAGAAGGGCGCTTCAGCATAACTGGAGGACAAACACGGATAGTTTTTCCAATGAGCAGTATGACGGCAAAAGTTCTCCGGATAGCGGAGTAGATACGATAATTAAAAGCCCAAAATTATCAATAAAGATAGATGGCAATGAGATGATTTATTCTGATAATATTGCTTCAGGTGGCGGCGGCAATATAAGATTAACTCAAATGGGAACTTATGATTGTGAGGAAGAGGATGATGATGATTGGTGGTAAAAAGGGGCAGAATGTTTTAGAATATACCATACTGATAATTACAGTAGCGGCGGCATTTATGGCTATGAATGTCTATATCAGCAGGGCTGTAAACGCGCGCCTGCATAATATTGATCAGGAAATGAATGGTGGGATTGTAATACTAGAATAAAGGAGGAGGAGAAATGTTTAAGAAAAAGGGCCAGAGCACATTGGAGTATGTAATAATTTTAACCGCGATTATCGGCGTTGTGCTGGTTTTTGCCGGGGGAATGATGAAGGAGAATACTAAAAGTTCGTTGGAGCATGTAAGTGGTCAAATGCAGAGTCAGGTAAAGAAAATTGTTTTTACGAATCCTGGGCAATAAATATTATCAATTGGAGCCATCGTCAGAAAAGCGGCGGGGCTCAATTCGTCCCGCTGATGGCGGGATTCATTGAGGAGGCAAGAAATGTTAAGAAAATGGTCTAAGAGGGCGCAAAGCACTGCCGAATATGCTATCTTGATAGCGGTAGTAGTCGGCGCGGTAGTAGCTATGCAGATTTATGTCCGCAGAGGCTTACAGGGAAGGGTGAAAGATGTTGTTGATTTTACCGGAGATGCGAAGATTAAGTCTGCGGATGGCACAGAAACAGATCTTTTTAGCACAACCCAGTACGAGCCTTATTATGTTTCTTCAGCGGCTAAGAGCGATAATCTAAGTAGTGTAACTGAAGATATGCAGAAGGGCGGTAGTATTACTAAGACAATAGAGGGAGAAGAAGTTTCCAGAATGAGCCGAAAGCAGGAGATAGGCTGGGATGCGAATGCGGATTTGGAAGCTCCAGAATTAGAATAAACAGGAGGAAAAAATGATTAAGCGGTTAAATAAACGGGCACAAAGTACTTTGGAATACGCGGTAGTTATTGCTATTATTGTCGGCGGACTGCTTGCTATGCAGATGTATATTAAAAGAGGCGTACAGGGCAGGTTGAAACAGGCGTCTGATGATATCGGAGATCAGTATTCACCGGGACAGAGCGAATCTAGATATACAACGGTTGTTAGTTCTTCTTCTGATGAACAAACAATAGGAGCTACGTCCGAAGATGACCAGGAAGTAAAAACAACTTCCACAAGCAATCAATCTCAAAGACGCACAGGTTTTGAAGAAATAGATAAACTTGATACAGAAGAGTGGGATTAATATGAAAACAAAGAAAGTATTTCGCCGGTTAGCCCAGAGCACTACGGAATACGCTGTGTTGGTAGCTGTTATTGTAACGGCTTTGGTTGCTATGCAGGTGTATCTTAAGCGCGGCATTCAGGGCCGGATTAAGGATTTGTCCAGCCAGCTTGCCCCTGATGGGAATAGCGGCGCTTTGCAATACGAAGCCGGCAATACAGACGCGTTGTATACTACTGAGCAGAAAGGGACTACTATTCAACAGTATTTTCCGGGAGGCAGGGTAGTAACGCAAATGCCAGCAGAAATTATTATTAGGAAAGGCCAAGAAACAGTTTTTCCTGCAGAAGGCGGAAAAGTTAAAGGGGATGCGGATTATTAAGGCGGAAAGGTAAAATAATGCTATCGTTATGGCGGAATAAAGGTAAAAATATTAAAGGCCAGGCAACAACAGAATTCGCTATTATGGGCGCGTTTGTTATTATGTTGTTGACTTACCTTTTACAGCAGGGCTTTGTCTATGAAGCAAGGCAGAACCTTGAAATGTATACCTTTAGGCAGGCGCTAAAGAAAAGCCGTCAGGAAGAAAGAGGGATAAGCCTGACCGTAATAAGGGATATGGTATCTCCTTCTTTATTCTCCGGAATCAGCCGGCAGAGATTAATGGCTTCCGCTGTAGTTGAATATAACCCATGGAAACTTTACGTGGCTGACCGTGCTCAGGATGTCCCTACAAAACAGTATCTGCAGGTGGGAGACGCGATGATTGAAAAGGGGAGTTTTATTGAAATTCCCCCGACTAATGTGCGCGTTAAGACTAAAGATAACAATGATTGGGCATGGACAACATCTTCAATTAAAGATATGGATAGGAAAGAATTGCGAGAAGAATACGATTATTCTACTACTGTGAAAGAAACAAGAGAGAAAAAGGAAGTAGAAAAAATATTAGAAAATAAACAAACTATTGTAGAAGGCATTGGTTTTGAACATGATGTAAATGAAATAAAGCAGGGGTATTTTGATAATGATCTTAAACACGATTACGAAGAAGTAGAAGTAGACGCTAATACTATCCCTAAAGACATACACATTATTATAGAAGAAACTTTAAAGAGAGGATACATTGTTGAAGCTAATCATTAATAATAAAGTTGAGTTTCTGGAAACGCTTTGTCATTCAGGCTGTGCCGTAATGAAGAAACTTGTGTCATTGCGAGGAGCCGTAGGCGACGCGGCAATCTCATCAAGATTGCTTCACCCCTTCGGGGTTCGCAATGACACGCGGTTTACTATTATAACACAGCCTGATTGCGAGGATCGGCCGCGGCGAAGCAATCCATTTAATAGGAAAAAATTAAAAGGGCAGGTAATCCTGGAGAATGCCATAGTCTTTGTTTCGTTAGCTGTTATAGCGGTTTCCGCCATGTATTTATTCGCGAAATTAAATAAGAATATAATAAACCGTATAGAGGTATTTAGAAATAGCCGCAAGCCGGCGCTTAACAGCAATAATTATATTGAGCCCGTAGATTTTATTCATCGGGAAAAAATGGGATCTATATGCCCTGATTTAGGCTTAGGCGCGGGAGGTTATGATTTTTTGTATAGTGACGATCTTCTTATGACAGAAGCGGAATTATTGAATTTAAAATCAGGTTTGATTTTTGCCAAGGTTTTGCCTTATAATATTAATCTGATGCGCGCCTTGGCAGTAGATATTAAGACAAAACCAGGCAAAAAACGCGACGCGATTAAAAAACTAATAGGTGATGCCAAAGGGTTAATTAATGAAAGTATAGGGTTTAAAAATCAGGCAAGAGCGAAATTTCAAGAGATATTAGATAAACCAGCAGTTCCGGGAATGTATGACCTTGATGTGCAGAACCATCCGGAGTTATATGGACTTGATCCTGCCATTCAGGAAAAAGAAATAATAAACCGTCAGGAACAGAATGAGGAAAACCGTCAAAATTTAAATGATTTAATTGAAGGGTTTGAGTCTTCAGAACAAGATTTTATAAAAACAGCTAATGATTTTATTTTTCCAAAGTTAGATTTTATTAGTATCTCTATTGAGAGGATGGTTTTTGTCTTAGAAGGCAAGTGTTCAGAATGTTTGCCATATCTCATAGCGCTGATACAGGAAGACTATGATTCTTCAGTAGCCCTGCTTGATGAGACATTTACTAGCGTAAAAGATGAAGGAGGAATATGGACTAGGATTAATGATCCGTATCTTAGCCCGGTGTTACGCAATGATTTAGTTAATCTTTCGGCGCGATTAAAAGGTTCTATCGCAAAGGATGATTTAACAGGCGCAAGAGATTTTATCAGCCAGATGCAGAATAGTTATATCTTTTTGGGAGGCGGCCAGCCATCAGGCGGTAGTGACAGCGAAGTGATAGATAATTACCCTGCAGAATCTCAGCAAGCCTATGATTTAATAGTGAATAATCCTAACCTATCAGAGGAAGAGTTAGAAGGAATTCAGGATATTTTAAATAACGGGGCAAAAAATACATTTCAAAACGCGAGTAATGATAATATAATAAAAGAATTAAGAGATATTTTAGATGATAAACTCGAAGAAGCTGAGTGGGCTTGGGAAAACTGGGAAGCAATTCCAAATGACGATAAAAATATACAAAAAAAAGAAATATATAAAAGAAGCAGGGATTACGCGATTGATATTTGTAAATTATACGCGGAGATTATTTATAAATTAACTCAACCAAGCGCCGTGTATGACCAGTATAAATAAAATCCCCCCAACCCCCTTTTTTAAAGGGGCAGGGCGAGAGAGGCAATGAAGATGAATAAAAAAGGGCAAATCGCTCCGTTTATGGTTTTAATAATGGCAGTGTTAATATTAGCCATAGCCGCCACAATATTAATTGGAGAGGCTGGTTTTAACCGCTTGCGCGTGGCGAATGTCGCCGATGGAGCATTAATTACCGCCACTTCCGCTTTCGCGCGAGACCTCAATCGTATCGCGCAAATACAAAAAGGTTCGGCAGGGCTGCAGGTAACGTATGCAAGAATACTAGCAGTATTAGAACTTCATACCAGTCTTTGTTCATGTGTATTGCCCTCTTGTCTATCGTTAGGGGGATTACCGCCTTTAGAGCCATCGATGGGAGTGCCAATGTTTCCTGTTTGGGAGAATGTTGGGATGCCATATATAGTGCTTCTCACGGATATGCTTAATATAAATAAACTTTATAAAAACGCGAAAGATATAGCTAAAGATGCGCCGGAAGGTTTGCGCAGTTCCCTTTACGACGCGAGTTTTGGCGGCGGGCTGATTGACGAGCCCCGTCCGTTTGTTGATACAGGAGATAAGTTTGATTATGATCATCTTGATGCGAATGGGGATCCCACTCCTATGTATTACAATGCAGATGATGAAGTGTTAAAAGATATTCATGGAAGAATAGTTGATTTAAATTATGAAGCTTACGCCGGACGCGATTCGTGGTTTATCAAGCAATACAGAAAGTATAAAATAGATGTTGGTATTGACAGTTGGTATACAAAGAATACTCTTTCTTATTCTTTTAATAAAACACTGGAATTAGAAGATACTGGTTCTTCTGTCCCGGGAGGAAAACAGAAGGTAAAGTGCCCTGGGAAAATCAACCATGGCGTCCCGGCAGCTAATTGCTCGGATAATCCAGAAGAAGAATACGAATCATTTTTACAGGTGGATTTACATAAAGTCCCCTCTAATGTTAAAGTTCAGCCTTTGCCATTAATTTTGCCTTATGTGTATCAGATCCCTATACCATTTACTTGTATGATTCCTGTTCCGTTCGGATTTGCTCCAGCGCCATCCTGTTTTTGTATTATAGCGCCCGGATTTATTCTTATCCCTGAAGGCTGGATACTTGGTGTTGATATTAATCCGGGAACGGAGTATGGCCTTACTGTTAAAAAGAAAATGCCGTTTAAACTGGCTCCTCTATTGAATCAAGAATCAGTGGTTTTAACACAAACAAGCAAGGTTCGCATCGAAGGCAGTATCTATTCTGGGTATGATTTTAAGCTGGAGGAATGATGATTAAATTCAAAATTCAAAACTCAAAACTCAAAAGTGCAATTCAAAATTCAAAGTTTTATGTTTTGAGTTTTTGTTTTACGCTTTGCGCTTTAAGCCTTACGCTTAATTGTTATGCTATGGATTTATATTTATGGCATCTTCCTATGCCGGAATCAGCGGAGGTTTTTTATGAAGATAAGCCGGCAGAGATAAATTCTGTGGCGGTTAATACTACTCATCTTTCGTCTTATTTGAGAAAGGATAAACTAATAAATTTTTATAAAAATGCTTTAACTCAAAAAGGGTTTGAACTTGCGGGAGAATTGCCCGCGGCGAATATTTTATCTTTTATGAAAGAAAACAGGTTCTTGTATGTTATGGTTCAGCCTGCGCCGAAAAATTTTCCCCATCATATTTTTGTGGTAAGCAGCCCGCGGGACCTTTCTTTTTCTATAATGATAAAAGAATTATTTTCTGACGGGTTAATTAATAAAGATTTTCCCGGCAGGGATAGCGGGGATATCCCAAGGTATTCTAATAGCGTCCGAAGATTAAATATATACGGGCCTTATGACAGCGCTATAATTCTCTATGAAACAAGCGCGCCGGTTAAAGATGTCGCTTTATTTTACCAGAAGAATATGGAGAAAAGGGGTTGGCATATTATCCGGGGTTTGAATCTTAAAGTAAAAGAAACAGAGATACTGATGTTTGAGAAAGAAGATAACAGGTTAAGTATAATGGTCGCCCCATTTATAAAAAACAACGGGCAGGTAAATGTGATTAATATCACAAAGAATATTGAAAAAATAATGTTTTTAAAAGGAGAATAAAAATGTTTTTTTTAATAATTATACTAATAGGCTCTGCGGTTATAATGTTTTCTTACGCGCTTATACCTCTTGTATCCGCTTATTTTAAAAAATGGACGGATAAAAAAGAAAAAGTCATGCTTAAAGAGCTGGATAATATGTTTTATAATAGCGCGCCTAAGAAGATGACACAACTTTATTATATTCTGCCATTGGCATTTGGGGCAGGGGGGTTTTTATTAACTAGATCAATAGTACCGGCATTTTTAGGAGCTGTTTTAGGCTTATTTATTCCTAATTTTATGATTAAACTTAAAGCCGCGAAACGCCGTATTGAGTTTAACCAGCAGATTTTGGATGCGATAATGATATTATCTTCTTCTTTAAAAGGCGGTTTATCCCTGCTTCAGGCTTTAGAAGTATTGGTTGAAGAGATGCCCGCTCCGATGAATCAGGAAATAGGCCTTGTGGTCAGAGAAAATAAAATGGGCATAAGATTAGAAGACGCTTTAAAACATTTAAACGATAGGATGAAGTTAGAAGAGTTGACATTAGTAATAAATTCTATATTAGTTGCCAGAGAAACAGGCGGGGATTTAACTAAAGTATTTTCCCGGCTTACTACCACAATACGGGATAACCGTAAATTAAAAGATAATATCCGCACATTAACCTTACAGGGCAGGATGCAGGGTATTATTATGTCTGTTTTGCCTTTTGTTTTTATTTGGTGGGTTTTAACTTTTAATAAGCATCATTTTGATGTTATGTTAAAAACAGATACAGGCAAAACACTATTATTTGCCGCTATTATTTTACAGATGGCAGGAATGATTTTAATCCGTAAATTTAGTACGATTAAAATATAACTTTATATTAAATATATTCCCCTCCCCTTGTGGGAGGGGTAGGGGAGGGGTTCAATGATTATACTTATTTCTTTATTAATAGTAGGCTCAATCGGCCTGATTGTTCTTGGCGTAATGGATTACAGCCAGTTTACTGCCCGCCGGCCGGTATTGCTTAACGCTGAACACAAACGGCCGAAGGTTATAAAAATAAAATCTCTTATTTCATGGACAGTCCCTTTGAGCAGAATGATTGTTGAAAAGCTTAGATTGGATGAAAAAATAAGAAACAGGCTGGCCGCCGGTAATGTAAAGTTCTCCAGCGGGGAATTCTTCAGCCTTAAGCTTATAACTATAACAGTTCTATCGATAATAACTTTTTTCGCGGTGAAAAAAGTAGAGCCTATAATATTGGTGGTAGTTTTAGCAATAGGTTATATTTTGCCTGATTTATGGCTGAAAAAGAAAATTTCTCAGCGTAAGAATAGTATAGCGCGCCTTTTGCCGGAAACCGTGGATTTATTAGGTTTATGCGTGGAAGCGGGGCTGGATTTCGCGACCGCTACAAAGTGGCTGATAGAAAAAACACCGCAGTCCAATCCTATGGTTGAAGAGCTGGCTTTTGTATTGGAAGAAATAAAATGGGGAAAACCGCGTTCACAGGCCTTAAAAGATATGTCCAGAAGGTTAAATATTCCTGAAGTAAGCTCGTTTGTTCAGACATTGGTGCAGGCTGAAAGGATGGGGACGCCAGTCGCGGAAGCATTCGCGATTCTTTCTGAAGATACCCGTATGCAGCGTTTTCACAGGGGAGAAAGATACGCTATGCAGGCGCCAATAAAGATTCTTATACCGCTTGTTTTTTGTATATTACCGGTAATCGCTATTATCATCGGAGGCCCAATATTCTTGCAGTTTATGCAGGGTAACTTATTTAAAGGGTTTGGTGGTTAATATGGGATTTAAAAAAAACGCAACAATTCAGTTTTTGGAAATATTCAGGAGAGTGTCATTGCGAGCCCTGTTTTTAAGGGTGAAGCAATCCTTTTTAAAAAAGATTGCTTCGCCGCTGAGAAACGCTCCTCACAAAGAGAGACTGTTGCAAAACTCCATTTCTGTCATCCTGCGCGAAAGCGCAGGATCTATTATCGTCGATAAAATGCCTATAGATTCTGCGGTCAAGCCCTCGGCTTCGCCGCGAGGCGAGCCGCAGAATGACAAATTTAAAGCATTTCGCAACAGACCCAAAGACACAATGAGGGTTCTTTCAAGAGTTGTAAGCGTCTGCCTTGTGCTTCTGCTGTTTAGCCAGCAGATAGCTTGGGCGGAAGTTATTAATTTGAAAGAACAGGGAGATTTGACGGATTATTCGGTTGCCGTTATCTCGGGTGCTATTTCTACTCATGCGATAAAACCGGGTTGGGGGGAGATAGAGGCATTTACTTATACTTACGCTATTCCTAAAGCATCCGATTGGGCGATTAGGAAAGGTACTGGATTTAAAGGTAAAACGGCTGAACTAGCAAGCACTGTTTTATCAACTTACGCTGTAAGCGGCATAGATTATTCAAGGGCGGCACAGGATACGGCTCAGCGAGCTACTCAGAAAGCCTCTAATATATTTGTGAGGATGTGGACAGGGACTAAAAAATATTTAACAGACTTATTTGCGAATAAAAAGGATATTTGTACAGGCGCTTTAATTGATAGTTTAAACGCAGGCGCTATGATGGCGGCAAAACGAGAGATAATAGAAGAGCTTGATGACAGCGATGATGAGAAAAAAATAGGGGAGCTTTTAGGCCTTGCAGGGGCGTATGGTGTTGGAATTGGTATGCGTTGGGGCTTGCAGGCAACTATAGGAGATTATTTGGGGTATGACCCCGAGGTAGGGCCTGTGGTTTTAAAGCCGGGAGAAAAACAAGAAACTATAGTGTATTATGTTGATGAAAACGGGGGGTTGGTTAGTAAGAAAGTGAATAATCTTGATGAGATGGCTTTTATACAAGAAGAATTGCCAGGTGAACTATTTCTAGGCTATATCCCGCCGCCAAACGCGCCAAAAGATGCACAGGAATTAGCAAGAGACTTAGTCTCTGGGGGTGCGGGTTCAACAGATGGGCCTAAAGTCGGACCGACAATAGAGGCTTTAAGAGATAAGCTCATAAATGGGCGTAAATTAGATAGAGTGCTGCCTACTTTAAAGATAAAAGGTGAAGATGGCAATTCCCGGCCGATAATCGCGATAAAAGCAATTCCTAGGCCGATTACTGTTTTCGATGGGAAAACAGGCAGGTGGGTTACTAAGAATTTTAAAGATGCTTTATGGGACCAAACGGTAGATACTGGGCGGCGGGCTTTGCCTGTGCTTGTCAGGTCTGCTATTGAAGTAGCCGCTGGCCTGTTAGGAGCGAAGCGTGAGTTAGCGGTTTTATTATCATCAGGTGCCACGGGAGGTTTATTTGGCCGCAATACGTCTTGGTGGAAAGGTGTATTAGGAGGTTTAGGAAAGGGAGTGATATCCGCTGGGTTACTTCATTTAAGCAGGCAGACTAAATCGCCAGTGCATGGCGCGATTATTAATATAGGCGCCAGCAGTTTATTGCAGTTTGCCGCGGTAACAGAGCCGTTAAAAGAAACACAGGCAGGCCAGAATCAAAAGCCGGAAGATATGGATTTGTCAAGAAAGACAACGGATTTAGCATTAGAAGAAGGCCAGTCAAGAGACTTTGGGTTATTAAAGGAATTTATTAGCACTTCCATTGCTTATGCTAATGCTGATCTCTATTCTTTCGGCAGGGCACAGCCGCTTTTTAAATATGAAAATGGTGAAAGGACTTTTGGTTTTAACTGGACAAGTGGTAATGACGCGCTTTTTTTAGCAAGGTATATTGATTATATAAAAGATGTAAGAAAAGACGGGCTATTCCCTGCTTTAATGAATCAGTTTGTTAGTTCGTATCACAATCAAGCCGTAGAAAATGTCCACGGTGTGTTAAGCGGAGATATTAGCAGGGCTGAATATGTAAAGAGGCATGCGCCGTATATTGAAAGAGCTGAAGCGGATAGGCAAAGAAGATTAAGCCAGGAAGATCTTATAGAAATACTGGTTGAGAAGAGCAAAGAAGTATTGTCTCAGGGGAATTTTGAAAATCCATCGAATATAGCGAAGTTTAAGAAGTTACAAGAAGAACCAGAGTCTAAGTTAAGTGATCAAGATAAAGAATTTATAGAGGATTATAAACGATTGTCAGATATAAATGATTCAAAAACAAAGTTAATGCAGGCTATGAATTTAGATGTTGTACAAGAAGAGCTAAGTAAATTTAATTTAAAATATGGGACTAATTTTACCAGCTTGCAGCAGTTAAGAAGCGAAGCCGTTAAATTGGAAAACCAATTAGATGAAGATAAGGCTATAGTGTTGACTGATCAAAAACGGGAATTGCTGAATACTTATAGTCAGTTAGAGGAAATAGCCGCAAGCGGGATGATAAAACAATTCGCGAATCGCGAAACATCGCGGGATGCGGCGGGTGTTGCGGGAGGCGGTTTAAATTTTGTGAATCCATACGCTATCGCGCTTGTGTTTTCATCCAATGAATTTTCTGGTAAATCCCATGATAAAACAATGGCGGCCAGGGATGAAGAAATCTTGGGATTAGTGAATTTATTAAAGCCCGGAAAAGTTAATATCGGCGGGCAGGATTTCCGTGTGAATTCAGAAGGAGATTTAACGACTGTGGAGTATAGAGAAGTAGAAAATACGCGTTTAAAGGGCTCAGTATATCCCAGAATAATTAATTCTGGAGGGCATAGTTTTATAAGCGTTGGAGGAGGAACTCTAGCCAAAGAAAAAGCGGCTATAATAGATGATAAAGTAATATGGGAATTAGATTCTATTTCTAAAGACGGCACTCGCGCGGTTTGGAAAAATGATAAAGGAGAGTTTTTAGATTCTCAAAGCCATCCGGAATTAAATGATTTATTAGGAAAACAGGCGGCATTAAACGATCTAAAAAGAACAAACCAAACTTATGCCAATGTTTATACAAAATTAAATGAAGATGTTACTATGATTGAATCCAGCAGCGGCTGGCAGAGGTTAGATATGATTCATGGCAGGCCGTATGTTTCAGTGCCTGAGAGGCTAAAGAATAAAAATATGGTTAAGGCTGATATAAGCACTGAAATGTCAGAAGAGGCGGTAAAAACAAGCTATGAATACTGGATTAATCGTAATGACGCGAAAGAAATTACCGCGAAAGAGATAGATGGGAAGGTAGGAACAATAAAAAAAGTTTTATCAGCTTATCCCGATTCTTTGCCGTTAAGTGAAATAGAAAAGTTGCAGCCGATATTAAAAGAACACCCCGCTTTAACCGGCGTGCCTCCAACTGAAATAACCAGGGAAGATTTAGAAAGTGTAATAGATCATATTAATAGTTTTGCATTCCGCAACAAAGCATATAAACAAGCAGATCAGAGAGCTTACAAACAAACCGAGGCTGATTTGTCCCAAAAATATAATTTAACCGGTGTAGCGGATTACCGGGATGTTTATGGCAATAATCCAAGCTATTATAGCCATTGGGATAAAACACCAATGCCTGAGCCGGCGGCAGCTCCCGCGCCTAAAATTCCTATTGATAATAATGTTATAGTTAGAACTTCTAATCTTAATATGGTAAATTTAGGTTTTAGGTTTGATAAGGATAAAATGACTGAGGATAATAGGAAAGAGCTGAAAGCTAAGATTGATGAATTACGTAAAATAGACCCTGGGTTTAAAAATGTCGCAGTGGAAATCCCTTTACAGTCTGGAACAGATACTTATTCAGATATAGAAAATCCTCCGCATAATGTCCATTTAGGCTTGGGCCGGACAAATACAATAAGGGATTTTTTAATAGGGCAGGGAGTCCCGGATCAAAACATTAAAATTGTAAATAATGAAATTCCTTTAAAGGTAGAAAAAACAGATATCTTTGGCCGTCAAAATGACAGGACTTCTAATATAAAATTTGGATTTACAACAGAGCAGGTAGTTAAAGAATCGGCTTTAACTTCTCAGCAAAGGCAGTCTTTGCAAGATGTATCCGGAACAAAGGTTTTACAGCAGGCAATGCCTCCGAGAATAATCTCATTGCCTTCAGAGCTAAAGTTTGTTGATCATATAGTTCAGTCCGGAGAAACAATAGAGAGTATTGCCTCTGGATATAATAATAATCCAGCATATTTTAATAAAGGGCTTACTACGTCATCTACTAGAATAATGGATTTAAATAAGATAACAGATGCAACCAAATTGCGGCCAAGACAGGTAATTAAGGTGCCAATTGAATAATTTAGGTTTAAAAAATGTCCAGTCTAGATGCTAATAGGGGGAGTAAGAGAGTCCCGGGGCAAAAATATGCCTATTCGTGCTCCCTCTGTAAAAAATAAAAAAATTTAGACATTCCCCAAAATTTAGGTTTAAATATGCGTAACCGAAAATTTCGCAAGTACTTAAATAATAGTGTCATTCAGACTGTGTCGCAATCCATATTTTAACGCGGTAGCCGCAACCTTTAGGTTGCGTTTCCGATGCTGGTAAAACGCTCCGCTTACGGAGCGGCTACCAAAAATGCAATTACGACACAGTCTGATTGCGGGGAAGCGAAGCGACCGAAGCAATCTAAAAACAAGATTACTTCGTCGGGCTGCGCCCTCCTCGTAATGACACATAGAGAATTTTGGGGAAACTTCACAAAAAAAACACAAAAAAATAACTTGACAATCTTTGAAAAAGGTGAGATAGTAATGCCCTGTGAATAAAGGGCAAACTCCGAGAGATTGGAGGACGTCTCTGAAAAGGGACCCCGCATGAAGCGGGGCAAAGCTACGGGTCTTAAGGAAAAAGACAGCCGGGTTGCCGAATACCGACGTGAAAGTCAGTATTAGACAATTCGGTTTTTTTATTTAAGGAGTTAGTAAAGAAATAAAAAAAGTGTTTAAGAATATGAAATCGTGTTATTCAACTGGTTAAATCAAATTTCCCCCTCTTGCCTAACGGCAGGCAGGCTTTAAAAAAGGGGAGAAAAACTCTTCGGAGGAAGAATGAATAATTTTAAAAGATTTAAATGGGTATCATTATTAATCATTGTATGTTTTATATTAGAACAGCCGATTCTGCCGAATAGCTGCGCCAAGTCGCGCAAGAGCACAGGGATGGACTCATTTGGAATGTTAGCCGGAGCGGTAATGTTTGCCACAACGCCAATGAGCGGCCAGAGCCTGATGAAAGCAGGATTAAATTACATAGCTATAACACAAAGCCCTAAATTATTCAAAAGCTTTGGATTAAACCAGAGCTGGCAGAATATAGGAGGGGCGGCGTTATCAGGTGCGTTAATAGGAGGAATGAACAGCGTAGATCCGTCAAAGACGCGGTTTAGAGACATAATAAGCCCATATAATTGGAAAAAGCATGATTGGAATTGGCAAAAGAACGCGGTAATAATGGATACAGCCAAGTGGGCAACAGCCGGAGTCATCCAGCACTATGGAGTGCAAAAGAAGTGGGATGATAAGATATTTGGCGGAGCAACCATGTTAGCGTCAAAGATAGGAGCTACAGGTGTTGAGACGTTGTTATCCAGTAATACGCGGATAGGTTTAGGCGGCTGGACATTAGATAAACAAGGCAATCGTTCAAATATAAAATGGTTAAACAATAAAGATTATAATACACATGTAACCAGCTTTAAAGAAGGCCAGAATAATCCATATAGCTTAGGTAATAAAGTTTGGTCTTTAACATTAGAAGGTGTAAGCCTTGCATCAGCGGATTTAGCAGGCAGATACTTAGAATTAGAGAAATATCCTGAATATTCAAGGGCAGTGGGAACAGCGATGTCCAGCATGGGTTCTTCTATAGGAAAAGATACTTTTCTTAAGGATGCTTCCCGCGTGTTAGGAACAGCGGCATTATCAGGAGTAACCAACTTAGCATTACAGCAGTTAACACAGGATGTAGGTAACTTAGGGCCATATGCCGGAGCAATTACGAACTTAGCATTAACCTCAGCGATAAGAGCGGCAATGTCAGGTAC
>JBDRLG010000143.1:0-31745 GCA_043813255.1 Candidatus Omnitrophota bacterium | reverse complement strand
CAGGTAAATTATCCTCTTGCTTCAATCACTGCTATTCTGGCATTTCTTTTTTTGCTTGCTGTTGAACATGGAGCCATGCATTTTAAAACATCTCATACAGGAGAAGACAGCGGGCTTTCCGATCCAATTATTCCCGTAATAATGACTGTTATGATCGCGATTCCTTCATTTCTGCTGGGGACTGCTTTAGGTGTAAGCAGGACTTTTTCAGCCGTTTTTATACTTGTGGCAATATTGGCTCATAAAGGTTCAGCAGGTTTTGGCCTTGCTTTAACTATGGTACGCAGTAGATTAACGCGTAATCAGGCTTATGTTGTATATGGGTTGTTTGCGGTTTCTACTCCATTGGGAATACTTGTAGGAGCGGATATACATGAATTTATTAACGGCGGCACAATGATTATAGTTAAGGCTTTTATATTATCGCTGGCTGCCGGTGTGTTTTTGTATATGAGCACGCTCCACGGATTTAGAGATACTCCTTTAGTAAAGCATTGTTGTGGGATAAAGGGTTTTAGCCTAATGCTTGCAGGCCTTATTCTTACTGCTTTAATCCGGTTAGCATTGGGTATGGCTCATGGAGGATAAAATATGAAAATTACCGCTTTTAACGCAAGCCCCAGAGGGGAACGTGGAAATACTCATGTAATGGTCTCGGTTTTTCTGGAAGGGGCAAAGCGCGCAGGAGCCGATGTTGAAAATATACTGCTTGTTAAAAATAATATTAAGCATTGTATGGGGTGTTTTACATGCTGGACACAGACCCCCGGTGTTTGTGCGATTAAAGATGATATGCCCGGCCTTCTTGAGGAGTATATTAAATCCGATATAGTTATAATCGCCACGCCGCTTTACGTGGATTATGTGTCAGGGATTATGAAGGATTTTATGGACCGGATGCTGCCTATAGTCTGCCCTCAATTTGAGAAAGACGATACTGGACAGACCAGGCACAAAAAAAGGTATAACAAATATCCTGCCATGATAATGATGTCAAACTGCGGATTTCCTGAAGCCGGACAGTTTGAAGTATTAAGGCTTTATTGCGAAAGAAGGGCGCGTAATAATAAAACTGATGTCCTCGCCCAGATTTACAGAAGCCAGGGGCCGCTTTTTGAATCAGACGATCCGGATATGAAACCGGTGGTTGAAAAATACAAGGAATTACTGCGAAATGCCGGCGAAGAAGTTGTTAAGTATGGGCAGATTTCCTCGAAGACACAAGAAGAACTTGAAAAACCATTAATTCCGGAAGACGAATATAGCCGCGCTATCAACGAATCCTGGGGAAAATTATGAAACAGGATGTGTTGATTAAGAATACTATTTTGCCTTATTATTGTGTATTGAAGTTCATTGCTCAAGATGGCAGATATTATAGTAATTTTAAGTCTGTGAATTTTAAAGTTGAATAAGAAAAGGAATAAAAGTTATGAAAGCAATCTATAACTGGGACGCGAAAGAATATCATAAGAGCTCTTCCGAACAACAGAAGTGGGCGAAAGAGCTTATAGGTAAACTCAATCTTAGAGGAGATGAAAGAGTTTTAGATATTGGCTGTGGTGATGGAAAAGTTAGCGTTGAAATTGCTAAATGTTTACCAAAAGGTTTTGTCTTAGGGATTGATAATTCGCAAGAAATGATTCGTTTTGCCCTGAAGAACTTTCCGCCGGAGAAATTTTCTAATCTTGTTTTTGAAAAGATAGATGCTATAGATTTGCCTTTTGATAATGAATTCGACATTGTTTTTTCAAACGCCTGTTTGCATTGGGTTATTGATCATTTATCCGTGCTTAAGAGAATTAAGAAAAGCTTAAAGCAGGGTGGTGGAAAGGTTTTAATCCAAATGGGCGGCAAAGGTAATGCCGCTAAGATTCTTGAAGTATTGGAAGAAATGCTAAAAGAAAACAGATGGAGCAAATTCTATAATGGATTTGCTTTTCCTTATGGCTTTTATGAGGCCGAAGAATATAAGCGATGGTTGAATGAAGCAGGGCTTAAACCTACGCGTATTGAATTGATTCCTAAAGATATGGCCCACAAAGGCAAAGAAGGCTTATTGGGCTGGATTCGCACAACATGGCTTCCTTATATTCAGCGGCTGCCTGAAGAATTGTGGGAAGAATTTATTAATGAGTTAGCCGATAGGTATATCGAAAAACATCCTTTGGATAAAGATGGTTTTGTGCATATAGCAATGATCAGATTAGAAGTTGAAGCGGAGAATATTGATTAAAAATGGAGAAGACGGGAAAATGTATTTATTGTAATTACTGTACGATTGGGATAGAAGAAGAACCACTCGGATGTTATTTTGGCAAAATAAAAAAGTGCGATAATTCGGGGGATAATATTTAATTCAAATGCGCCAAAACTATATCAAAACGCGCTCAGAATTTTTAGAAAAAGAAAAACTCGGAGGTTCTGAGTTTGGAAAATAATGGGTAAAGTTAAATGGCAGAAGGAAACAATTAAAAGGGAGGGGTAAGAAATGACTGCTTATTGCGGATTAAATTGTTCAAAATGTGAAGCTTATCTTGCTACACAAGCTAATGATGATGTTAAAAGGGCGGAGATAGCAGGGGAATGGTCAGCGCGATATAGCGCGGATATAAAAGCGGAGCATATTAATTGCGATGGCTGCAGCTCTGAAGGCAAAAAATTCTTCTATTGTTCAAATATCTGTGAGCTTCGTAAATGCTGTTTAACTAAAGGGGTGGAAAATTGCGCTGTGTGCGACAGCTATGTTTGCGATAAGCTGGCAGAGTTTATCGCTATCGCTCCTGAAGCTAAGGAAGCGCTTGAAAAACTCAGAGAAAGATTATAGAAAATGGGAAATAATAAAAAGATATGCCCTGCTGAAAGAGCTGGATATTTAGATAATATTTTTAGAAAATGGGGGCATAACCCTAAAAAGATTCTGGGAAATTATATAAAAGAAGGTATGGCTGTTTTAGATATCGGATGCGGCCCCGGGTTTTTTACTTTGGAGATGGCAGAGATGGTTGGCGAATCAGGCAGAGTCATCGCGGCTGATTTGCAGGCGGATATGCTTGAGAAAGTAAGAAATAAAATTAAAGGCAGAGAGCAGGCAAAAAGAATTATACTCCACAAAACAACGGAAGATAAAATTGGCGTTACGCAGGAGGTTGATTTTGTTTTAGCTTTTTATATACTCCATGAAGTTCCTAGTCAGGAGAATTTTTTTATGGAGTTAAAAACAATTTTAAGGCCGGGTGGAAAAGTGCTTCTTGCAGAGCCTAAATTCCATGTTTCCAGAAAAATGTTTACAGATTCCATAAATAAAGCTGTTGTGTTTGGGTTCATCCCTGTTGAATATCCAAAGATATTTTTCAGCAATGCAGTTGTTTTAAGCAAATGACAAACAAAAAACAATTTAATAACTAAAGATTTATTTTAAATAATATTAAACGGGAGGAAAGCATGAGAAAATTTGCTATTATATTAATTATTTTTGTTATTGCGGTAATTGCTTATTTATTCACTCAGGGAATTTTTTATCCTATTAAATTAAAAGAGCAGGTTGTTGGGGATTATTGGCTGGTTTATCAGGAAAATACCGGGCCATATGAAAAAGTCGGGCCTGTTATTGGAAAGATCTACGAGGATTTAAAAAATGAAGGGATTAAAACAAAGTTGACTTTTGGGCTATATTATGATGACCCAAAAAAAGTTAAAAAAGAAAATCTAAGAAGTGAAGTGGGCGCTATCCTTGAGGCGCAATATTACGGCAGGATTAAAGATTTACAATCAAAGTATAAAATAAAGTACTTAAAAAAGCGCAAAAGCCTATATGCGGAATTCCCGTTAAAAAATGACCTATCTTATATGGTCGGCGCTATTAAAGTTTATCCGTTAATGGAGGAATATTGTAAGGAAAAGAATATAGATGCGGCTAAGGTAAAAGACAGCTTTGGTTTGGAAATATACGATATGGCAAACAAAAAAATTATATATACTATACCGATTGACTAAGGGATAGGTCTAAGAGGGATAAAGATTGCTATGTAGAATATTTATAGTTAGCTATCTTATTGATTTTTGTACAACTAATGTAATAAAAAAGAAACAGCGTAGTTTTGTAATTAACAGATTATTCCTTTTACGAGCTTCTCCTAGAGCCCCACCCATCTATAAAACTAAACCCTTTAATGTACGCAGGGACGGTTCTCAAACCAAAGCTAAACTGTCCCTATGCAGGGGACAGTTTAAGATTGAGTTAAAAACCGTTCCTACTAATAAAAAAGGAGAGTTGTTATGGAGAATTTAAAACCACCCAGAGAGATAAATGTTGGCTGGCATATGATTAATGTTACTGAAGGAGAGCCTTGTCCAGTAGAGCCTATGCATATGCGCAGAGCTATTTCGGTTAAACCCCGTATTCTTGAAGGCAGGGGAAAGTTAGGAAGAGTGGTAATGCGTTCTGCAACAGAAAGAGATGCCGGAGAGATTATCAAGGTTTTTAATACTGTGGCTAAAGAAGGCTTAACTGTAATTACTAAATTTCCTTACGGAATAGACTGGGAAAGAAGATATTTACGCGAATTTGCTAAAAAGAAAAAAGGGTATTTCTTTGTTCTTCAAAAAGGAGAAGAAATGATAGGCCATGGGGTAGTAGCTGCTTCAAATCTGAATTATACAAGACATACGGGTATGGTTGAGTTTATTCTTAAAAGAAACTATCGTTATAAAGGCCTGGAGAAACAAATTCTTGATACATGTATGGCTTGGATTAGGCCTTTTAGAGTAACTAAAATCAAAACAGACTTTGTGAGAAGAAATAGGTATGCTCTTAAAGTCTTTCGCAGATATGGCTTTAAATGGGAAGGTACTCTTAAAAAAGAAGCGATTGTTAATAATAAGTTTATGGATATTGTGATTATGCGTCATGAATTAAAGAGAAGAAGGGGCTAAATAGTAATTCAAAAATGGACCAGAAGCTTTTAAATTCACATTTGTATCCGTATCAAATGAGAGTATCGTATGATAAGAAAATCTCATCTTATTTTGTCAGCTATCCTTGGCAAGGTTCACTATATTTACTTAATGATACTGCCAAAATACTTTTTGACAGTTTTCGTCAGGGCCTCACTTTAAGTGAGGCCTTTGAGCAAATCGTCTCTTCAGGAGGAAGAGACGATTTGCTCAAAAGCTGTTACAGGTATGTTACGCAAATGATAACATCAGGGGCACTAATTTTAAGTGATAAACCCTGGCCGGTTAGTTCAAAACCTCAAGATTTTGAAAAAGATGATTCTCTTTCACATCCTGTGCGGGTTCAAATTTCTTTAACTAACCAATGTAATCTTTCATGCGGCCATTGTTATAATTATCGTCCAGGAAAGGAGAATCAAAAGCTTAGCATAGAGCAGATATCCGCTATTATTGAGAAATTGGATAAATCAGGGGTTCATATTATTGAACTTGTGGGAGGCGAACCTGTTACACATCCACAATTGTTAAAACTTTTGGCCCTGTTAGAGAAGCGCTCATTTTCGGTCCGCCTCTTTACTAATGGAACACAGATTACCCCAAAATTAGTGGAAAAAATTACAGGGAAAGTATCGACAGTCTTAATACCAATACATGGAACAGGCAGCTATCATGATAATTTTACCGGGGTTGCCGGTTCTTATACTAAAGCACTCTCAGCAATCAGGCAATTTTTAGCCCATCATTTCTCTACGGTTATCCTGACCGCTATCACAGAGAAAAATAAAAATTTTCTTATTGATATAAGAAAAATTGCCGATGGGCTTGGTGCCTGGTTTTTTTCCTGTCCGGTATTTATGGGTGGCCGAGCAAGTGTCTGGGATTATGATGCAGATAAGTACCGGCGGCTTTATCGTCTAGCATTAAGATATAATAATATGAATTACTGTAATACTGAAGCTGAGGAATCAGTTTTGAGCGATATCTGGCCATGTACAGCAGGGAGAGCTTTTATGTATATTGACGCGGCAGGAGATGTATACCCTTGCCCTCTTATGACAGATAAGATATTTTTCTGCGGCAATATTCTTAATAATGACTTAGCCGAAATATGGAAAGAAAGTAAAGTTTTAAATTCTATCCGGGCTGTCCAATATCGTAAAATCCAACCGTGTAAAGAATGTAAGCAAAAAAAATGTTTTTACTGGTGTTTAGCGCATGTTTATGCGCTTACTAAAACAATAAATACTCCCCCGCCATATTGCGAAAAGGTGCGTTATTTTAATGCCAAAGAAAAACCGTTAAAATGAAAACATATCCTCATTCTGTAATTTTTAATTTTGCGCATAATAAAAACTTACATGTCTGTTCAACGACACCGGTTAGCATGGCAAGTTGTCTTGCCATGTTTGGTTTCATAGATAAGGAATACTTTCTTACCAATGATAATAAATTAATATTTGAACAAAACCCTTTACCTAAGAAAGGCAATATTGATGTACATGTGTTTGCCCGAACTCCACCAGACCGGTATAAGCTGCTTCGAGGTTTACAACAGATAGTTATATCCGGAAAACCTGTTTTAGAAACCGATAATAATGCTTGTTCGTATTGTCACTGCCGAGAGGCTATTTTTAGCAGGCGGCTATGCCTGGGAAAAGGGGAATCCGATGCCATTTGGAGAATCTGCGAGAGATGTTTAGTTGAGGATATAGAATGGCGGGTTAGAGCAACTTTGCAGTGGTTTAAGCTGATAACAAAAAATGACCGTGTGTTAATACCTATCTCTGGTGAAAAAGATAGCGCCGCGGAATTATTTTTGGTATCATCAATGTTTAAGTTCCCCGCTGCTAACATAAAGGCATTATTCCTTGACCGGGGCTTAGGGCAATACGATTATACTTGTTGGCAGGCTGCTTCAAGTCTTGCTGGTATTACTGGGATTGAACTTATCAGAGTCAACGCAATAGATGAATTTGGTGCAGGGCTTTCACAAATCTATGATAAATGCAAAAAACACCGTTTAGATATCGGTCCGTGTCAACTCTGCGGAATGTTGCGTGGTTCAGTAATTGCCCAAATAGTTCACTCAGGGCGTTTTACTTGTATAACCCAAGGTACTCATCAAACTGATTTAGTCCGTAGATACCTGCAATGCCAGCTATTCAATGGCCAATGTTTATCAGGATTTAAAAATGGCCAGCAGTTTGATCAATATGGAATTAAATACTTATACCCGCTGATGGCTTTGGAAGAAAAAGAGGTAGCCTTGTATTGTCATTTAAAAAAACTGCCAGTTTCCTACCATGATGATATTGAATGTTCTCTGGCAGATTCATTTCCTATGAGGCCTCGTATAGCCTCGGTTATTCGTAAATTTGAACATCATATTCCCGGATGCAGCCTGAATTGGGTGAGGTCTCTGGAATCTAATTCCCAGGTTCAAAGGCCGACAGTTTCTATAAGTAAAAAAAAGCATACCTGTAGTTTGTGCGGCAGATTCTTGCCGGGAAGAAATATTGCTCAAGAAACATGCGGCATCTGCAAACTGTTTTTGAAAATAAGATTAAAAATCAAAAAAACCAAGATTAAACCTTTATAATGGATATATTATTACATCCTAATGTGCGCTGGTGGATTTCTCCTGGTCAGAAACAGCTGCTTGTTTATAACCCGCTTAGTGGAGCGGTTATAGAGATGGATAAAAAAATGCTGCCGGTATTGAATCTTATTATCGGGATAAAAGATAATAACAAAAAAATTGCTAAGAATGCAAATTTATACCGTAGTTGTGTTAAACAACTCCTAAAATTGGGGATAGCCAGAAAAAAAGATGGATAGGACAGGTAGTATAAATATTAACTCAGAGATTTGAATAGAAGCCAAAGAGGATGAAAGACCTTTTGCTAAAGATTTACTTAAATCTGTGCCCCGACGTAACGCCGGGATTGCTGGGTTTTTCAGCAATAACTAAATTATGTTGCAGGAGTTTTTTGTTTGGAGTAGAATACAGGAATAACCGTAGGGGCACAGCATTCTGTGCCCGTAAAAATGGCGGAAATAATCATGGAAAAACATATAATCAAGCAACAGCAGGCCTTAGCCGCGAAAATCAGTATTGCAGGGTCTATAACCCTTTTTTTTATCGCGGCGATTGTTGGTATAGCTGTAGATTCTGTAACTCTGTTATTAGACGCTTCCTCAAACCTGGTTATATTAGTAGTAGGTTTTTTGATGCATTTTGTTGTTAAAAAATTACATAAGCCGCCTGATGAAAGGTTTAATTTCGGTTATGAGAAATATGAACCGTTAACAGTGTTAGTTCAGGGCGGTTTGATTATGGCAACTTGTATTATTAGTGTTATGTTTGCTGTGCAGGATATTATCCACGCGGATGATATCAAGAATTATTATTTTCCTGCAATAGGTACCTTTTTGTCAGGGATTATAGGCATATTTATTTTTAATTATTTTAAAATAGTAGCGCGCGGGACTAAGTCATCCATGATGCAGGCGGCCGCATTGCATTGGCTGACTGATACGCTAATGTCTTTTGGCATCTTTGGCGGGTTCTTTATTGGATTATTATTGCATTATTTTGGTTATCTCAGGATAACTCCTTATATAGACCCGGTTATGGCTATTATTTTGGCATTATTTTTGGTCAGAATGCCGGCTAAAGTTATGATTAACAGTATAAGTGAACTTTTAGACGCGGTTCCTGCCAAGGATATCTGTGAAGAAGTGAAAAATATCGCGCGGAAATATAAACCGCAGTCTTGCGATATTCATCGTGTTAGAATAAGAAAAGCCGGAGGCAAGCTGTTTGTGGATATTGGCCTTGTTTTGAAATCGGATTTAATCAGGCCAGATATTACTAAGATGATTAATGCCTTTGAACATAATTTTAAAACTCGTTTTACAGGTTGTGATCTGGTTATATATTTAAAAGAAGTAAACGATTCAGTGTTTTAGGAGGCAGAGGAATGTCTGGGGGGCAGAAGATAAGAGCGGTTTTTTTTTATTTGTGCGTTTGTGTGTTTATTCTGGGATTGCCGTATATCCTTTCGTATTCTTTGGGTTATAAATTTAATTTCCGTACTTTGCGTTTTATAAAGACCGGTTTAATTGTGCTTAAAACCCAGCCTTCTGAAGCGGAAGTTTATCTGAATGGCAAACTGTTAAAAGATAAAACTCCGGTAACAATCAATGAACTTTTACCCGGGAAATACAATCTTTTAGTAAAATTAGAAGAGTATTATTCTTGGAGTATAGATGTTAATGTGGAGGCAGGCAAGGTCCTCCGTTTTGAAGAGATAATACTTTTTTCCGCCAAGACAAATATTAAGCAATTGAACAAGGAACAGGTTTCATCTTTCTGGGTTGATCAAAGTAAGCAGGAAATTTATTATTTTAACCAAAATACCGGGACTGCGGGTAAGTCGGATTTAGATGGCCAAAATTATGAAGATATAGACAGGTTTATTCCGATATTTCCTCTTCCGGAAGGATATAAATTATCTTCGGATAGAAAAAAAATAGCGTATTTTAACCAGCATAAAATAGGCATAAGTTATATCCTGTTGCCAAAAGAATCAGCCGCGGATGATTTTATTCTAAATTTCCCTGGTATTAATATCCGTGATATTTTTTGGTATTCAAATGATGCTTATATTATTATAGTTACTGATCAGGCGCTTGAAGTATTGGAAGCCAGGCCTGGATCGAAGCCAATTATATTGATAAGCTTTAATAAAAATAATCCTTATTATTTCTATGATGTTAATAGCGATACGTTTTTCTTTTTAGACTCTCAAACTGCTTCTGACGGTAAGGTTTATGATAATGTTTATAAGATTGATTTAAGCCAGAGGATGTTTAACTTGGGTGGTTTTGAAGGCCTGATAAAACATAAAGTTAATGATAAAAAAAGCAGATATTATTACTAGGACTCTTGAGATTATCCCGGGGTTTTTTTCATGGGGGATACTATCATTTGTTTTTATACTTGCGGTTTTGCATCCTATCTCCTGCGCGGTGCTAATTATTATTTTTGATTTCTATTGGATTATTCGCACAATATACCTGACTGTCCTTTTGGTAATAGCTTATAAAGAGTTATCAAAGCATAAGGATAAAGATTGGTTATCAGCTTGCCAAAATCTGCCCGCGCGCCTTGAGTGGCAGAGAATATATCAGTTAGTTATATTCCCTATATCTCAGGAAGGGCCTGAAATCCTGCGGTCGTCTTTAGAGGCAATAAAACAATGCCATTACTCAAAAGATAAGATGATTGTGGTTTTATCTTTTGAAGAAGGCAATCCTAAATCCAGAGAGAACGCGGCAGTTATTGAGAATGAATTTAGAAATTGTTTTTTCGGTTATATTGTTACTTTTCACTCGGATAAAATTTCCGGAGAGGCCCATACTAAGGGCGCAAACGCTACTTGGGCGGCAAAGAAGGCCAGAGAATTTATAGATTCAAAGGGCATACCGCTTGAAAATGTAATAATTTCCTGTTTTGATTCGGATACTTGCGTAGAGAAAGAATATTTTGGATGCCTCGCGTATAATTTTTTAATTAATCCCAAGCCTCATCAGGCGAGTTACCAGCCAGTGCCTGTTTATAACAATAATATTTGGTACGCGCCTTCATTCGCGCGCATAGTAGAAATAAGCTCGTCTTTTTGCCAGATGATAGAGAGTATGCGCCTTGAAAAATTCGTGACATTCTCCAGCCATAGCATGAGTTTTAAAACACTTGTTGATATAGATTATTGGCCTGTAGATATGATTTCTGATGATTCAGTGGTTTATTGGAAAGCTTATCTTTATTATAAGGGAGAATATGTAGTCCGTCCTCTATATATTACTGTTTCTATGGATGTGGCTTATTCCAGTAATTTATTTAAGACTATATGGATGCAGTATAAACAAAAAAGGCGCTGGGCGTGGGGCGTAGAGAATTTTCCTTATGTGGTTAGCAGGTTTTTAACGGATAAAGAAATCCCTCTAAGAAAAAAGATTATAAGGTCATATCATTTGCTGGAAAGCCATGTTACATGGGCTACTTGGGCGATTATGATTACTGGTATGTCTTCTTTGCCGATTCTATTTGGAGGGGCTTTTTTCGCGCAGATACCTATAGGGTATAACTTGCCGAGAGTAACAGGCCTGTTATTTCATTTTACTCTGGGTGCCAGCATAGTGTGGATATTATTAAGCAGGACTATATTGCCGCCACGGCCCGCTGATGTACGATGGGGTAAAAATATCATAATGTTATTAGAATGGCTTTTAGTGCCGTTTATAATAATGGTTTTAGGCTCTATCCCTGCTTTAGATGCCCAAACGAGGTTAATGCTTGGGGAAAATATGGAATTTTATGTAACTGAAAAGAGAAGAAAATAGGGCGCAGGTAGAAAAATTATTGCAAAAACAAATATTATTGTGTTAAAATTATAACAGATTTATAATTATCATAATAATAGTCATTAAATCAAGAAAATAAACCTACTCCATAGTATAAGCAGATAAAAATTCTCTTACGATAATTTTTAAGTATACTACGGAGTCAATAATGTGAAGTATAAAAACCTAGAAGCATTATTGAGGAGGCGCGATGAAGAAAAAATATTTTTTGTATGCTGTAGTTTGTATGGTATTAATATTTAGCGGTTTTGGTTTATCCTTCGCGAGCAATACTTCCCCTGATAATGAAAAAAGCATCAAGTCTCGTTTAGGTGATTTAAATAAAATAGTTGGGTGTGTTGATATGAATAACCTGTTGTCTGATGAGCCGATTATCAGTGAGAATGAGCCCTCTCAGTCAGATGAAGAAGCCGCGCAATCTGAAGTATGCGAAGCAATAGAAGAAACACAGGAGATAACAGAATATGTTTCTGATCAACAGCCTTCTCCTATCGCTCTTGTTGAAAATAAGACGGCAGATGAAGATGATTCTAATCCATTCGATTTCCTTGAAGAGTTCAGTTTTATAAAGGAAATACATTCTTCAATGAACCCTGGGCTTTAGCCCGGGTGAGTTTAAAAGACACTGTATAAAAGTATGCTGACTTTTAATAAGGATTTATAAGGTTCATGGGATACCTATCCGTGCTCAAACATCCTCGCCCTTTGGGCTGCGGAACTGCGCGCGGACAGGTATCCCACAAACCTTATCTTAATTTGATAAAAAGTCAGCAGGATTTTTGATATTGTCGTTTAAAATTACTAATTGCTATGTTTCTACATTTATGTGATAATACTTTTAATAAATTAAACAGGGTATTAAACTTCTAACGCGAAATTCGGGATAAAGATTGGTTATCCATAGCCATAATATAGAGATTGAATATGCCTATTTGGGATTTATTAATAAAAATAAATTCTCTTAAAAAAAGCGAAAAATTAAATCCTCAGCAGATTAAAGCCCTTCAGTTAAAACGTTTCAGAAAACTTTTAAAACATACCCTGCGAAAATCTAAATTTTACAGGGATTACTACATAAGCCATGGCATAAAAATAAATTCTATCGATGAAATCACCCCTGAGAGCCTGCCGCCGATCAATAAAAAGATATTAATGGATAATTATGATGATTTGGTTTGTGACCCTTCGCTTAAAAGGAAGGATTTAGAGGCATTCATTATTGACCCATTAAATTTGGATAAAAAATATAAGAATATCTATCAGGTTATTCATACTTCAGGTTCAACAGGGACTTTGGGAATTTTTGTTTATGGCCCTGATGACTGGAATTTGCTTAGAGCGCTGGTCTTAAGCAGAATTTCTAAGATGCTAAACCCTTTTAAAAAAACAAAATTCGCTTTTATCGGAGTAGTTGACGGCCATTATGCCGGGATAAGCTTAGTTAAAGACGCCCCTAAATTTTTGTATAAATTACTTTTAATATCCATCAACATGCCCTTAAAGCATATTATCCAGAAAGTTAATGTTTTTAATCCGGATATAATAAGCGGTTATTCTTCAGGAATCTATCTTCTGGCTCAGGAACAACTCAAGGGAAATATAAATATTAAACCAAAGAGAATTTTATGCTCTGCTGATCCCCTGACTTTAGAAATGGCAGAAGTTATAAATAAGGCATTCTCGGTTTATCCAATAAATTTTTATGCTGCTTCTGAATCAATCGGAATGGGGGTTCAATGCGAATACCACAGGGGGATACATCTTTTTAATGACTGGCATTATTTTGAGGTTGTTGATAAGGAGTTCCGCAGTGTAAATCCGGGGGAATCCGGAAGGCTTGTTATGACAGAGCTTTATAACTATACTCAGCCTCTTATTCGTTACCAGATGAATGATGAAGTAATACTTGATGATAAGCCCTGCCAGTGCGGCTGCCCTTTCCCGGTGATCAGGGAATTTGCCGGCCGTAATGAAGATTACCTATGGTTTAAAAAAAATGGCAGTGAAGAAGACTTTATTCATCCCGGGCTTATAATAGAATTATTTAGCCCCGGGCTTGAAAAATTACAGGTTGTTCAGACAGAAAAAAACAGGTTGTTGATGAAAGTAATAGTCAGCCAAAATAAAGATATTGTGATCCCGCGGATTAATAAAAGAATGGATAAAATACTGGAGGATAAAGGCCTGAAGGAATTTGTGAGTTTTGATACGATAGTAGTTGATGAAATAGAAAATGACGCAACAACTGGAAAATACAAAGTTATAATACCTTTTAAAGACAGGGTAAGAATATAAAAAATTGTTAAAGAGAGGTACCTATGAAAAGGATTTTAATAGTTGATGAAGAATCAGAGATGGCGGAATTGCTTAAAATGAGGCTGGAAAGCAAAGGTTATGATGTTGTATTTTCATTCCATGAACAAGCGCTTGACAGATATAAGAAAGTATTGCCGGATTTAGTATTATTGGATGTTTCTTCCCCAGCGCTCAAAGGGTTTGAAGTTAGTGAGAATATAAAAAAAGAGAATAAAGATGCTTCGATATTGTTAATGGCTTATAATGACCCGGAATTAGAGAACTTAAAGAAACACTTTGAACAATTGGGAGTGAGCGGTTATTTTGATAAGTTGTCTAGTTCAGAAGTATTAGTAGATAAGATAAAAGAAGTTATTGGATAACCCGCGCCAGATTACTAAAAATACTTGTTAAGTTTCTCTATTTTGATAAAATAACAATAGGGTGATTTTCATAAATAATTTATTTTGGAAACAGTTATATCTATGAAACAATCATGCCCCGAAATTAATCGGGGCACCAATGAGGATGAAAATTTATTTTAGAATATGGTAGCCGCAAGCTTTAGCTTGCGTTCTAAAACGCGGGCTAAAGCCCGCGGCTACCTAAAGGGTAAAGTAAAATGAGGAGATTTTCAGGTGAAAAATGTTTTATGTATAATTTTAGGCGGGGGGAGAGGGACCAGATTATACCCGTTGACTAAATACAGGGCCAAGCCAGCGGTTCCTCTGGCAGGAAAATACCGCTTAATTGATATTCCCATAAGCAACTGCCTGAATTCAGGATTAAAAAAAATTGTTATTCTTACGCAGTTTAATTCCGAGTCTCTCAATAAACATATATTCAGGGCGTATAAACTGGATTTTTTCTCCGAAGGTTTTGTTGAGGTAATGGCGGCTGAGCAGTCTATGGAGCATATAGACTGGTTTCAGGGCTCAGCCGACGCGGTCCGAAAATGCCTAAAGCATATTAATGATCCCCGCATACAGTATATAATAATACTTTCCGGAGACCAGCTGTATAAGATGAATTTTGTTGATTTACTTAATTTTCATATTGAAAAGAAATCTGAAATCACTGTTTCCTGTAATACAGTTGATAAAGAAGAAACTCCGGATTTGGGTATAATGGGTATTGATAAGAATTCACAGATAAAACAGTTTGTAGAAAAACCCAAGCATGTAGAAGATATTCAAGGTTTACAGTTAGATTTAGAAGGTAAAACAAAGTTTCTCGCTTCCATGGGGATATATGTTTTCAATAAGAATGTTTTATTTGAGCTTTTAACTAGTAATAACAAGGCTGACTTTGGCAAAGAGATTATACCTGAGGCGATAGGCAGCAAAAAAACTTACGCGTTTATTTATAATGGATATTGGAAAGATATCGGTTCAATAAAATCTTTTTATGAAGAAAGCATGGCTTTTACCAGCCAGATTCCTCCTCTTAACTTATATGACGAGAATTGGCAGTTTTATACACGCCCGCGCCATCTGCCGTTATCAAAAATATTAAACAGCCGGATAGAAAATTCCAATATCGCCGAAGGTGTTATAATAGAAGAATCAAAGATAACGCGTTCTATTATCGGTCTGAGAAGCCGGATTAGTTCGGGCGCGCTTATTGAAGATTCTATTATTATGGGAAATGATTATTATGAAGATTTAGAAATTATACAGCAGATACAAAAAGAAGGACGGATACCTCTGCTGGGTATTGGAAAAGGCTGTCAGATAAGAAAAGCTATCGTGGATAAAAATGTCAGGATAGGAGATAATGTCCGGATTATCAATGAAAGAAATGCCTTGGATTTTGAAGATAAGTATTGTGTAATCCGCAATGGAATTATTATAATACCCAAAAACACAGTTATTCCCTCCGGCACAATTATATAACAACATGGATGAGTTATTATATCTACAAAAACAAAAAGAAGCATCGGAAAAATTTGAAGCTCTTTGTAAACGCTGCGGCTCATGCTGCGGGCTTTTTGATAATGACCCTTGTTTGAACCTTGCTAAAAGCCAAGACGGCAGATATTTTTGTAAAATATATGAGGCGAGGCTGGGTATTCAAGAAACTGTTTCCGGCAAGCCTTTTACCTGCGTTTCCATTAGAGATTTATTAAAATTTGATTTGCCTTATTCCGCCTGCGTTTACGCGCGGCACAAAATTTAAGGAGGTAGAGATATGGTTTTTGAAGGCATAGCTGCTATTAATGAAAGAGTGAAAAAAGAGAGTATCTTTGTGCAGTCATTGTATTCACAGATAGAAAAGGTAATAGTCGGCCAGAAATATTTAATTGAAAGGCTTATAGTAGGGCTGCTTGCCAACGGCCACATCCTTGTTGAAGGAGTGCCGGGGCTGGCAAAGACGCTTTCTATTAAAGTATTGTCACAAGCGATCAATACCAAATTCCAGAGGATACAGTTTACTCCTGACCTTCTGCCCGCGGATTTAATCGGGACATTAATTTATAACCCTAAAGACGGCATGTTTACTACCAAAAAAGGCCCTGTATTCGCGAATATTATTTTGGCTGATGAAATAAACAGAGCGCCCGCTAAAGTCCAGAGCGCTCTCTTGGAGGCAATGCAGGAAAGGCAGGTTACTATCAGTGAGACTACTTTTAAATTAGACGATCCTTTTTTAGTCATGGCTACTCAGAACCCTATAGAGCATGAGGGAACTTATCCTTTGCCTGAAGCGCAGGTTGATAGATTTATGCTCAAAATAAATATCACTTATCCCAGCATTGAAGAAGAACATAGGATTTTAAAAGCAATGAGTTTTACTGATAAGAAAAACGAAGTTTCTCCAGTGATAAATTCGGATGATATAATTAAGGCAAGAAACGTAGTGGATGAAATTTATATGGATGAAAAAATAGAAAAATATATCTTAGACATAGTTTTTGCTACCAGAGAACCCAAGAAATATAAATTAGACGACCTTACCAGCCTTATTCAATACGGCGCCTCGCCCAGAGCGACTATCTATTTGACTCTTGCTTCTAAAGCATACGCTTTTATACAGGGTAGAGGCTATGTTACCCCTCAGGATGTAAAATCCATCGGTATGGATGTGTTAAGGCACAGAGTAATTGCCAGCTATGAAGCGGAAGCAGAAGAAAAAACCTCGGAAGATATTGTAAAAAGAATATTTAGTGAAGTAGAAGTACCATAAGGAATTTAAAATTCAAATTTAAATTTTCCTCCCCCTTATGGGGAGGATTGAGGAGGGGGTTAAAATTTCCTTATGATTCCTAAAGAAATTCTAAAAAACATACGGCGTATCCAGATAACTACCTCCCGCATGGTCACAGATGTTTTTGCCGGGCAGTACCAGAGTGTATTTAAAGGCAAAGGCATTGAGTTTGAAGAAGTCCGGGAGTACCTTCCGGGTGATGAAATCCGTTCAATCGACTGGAATGTTACCGCCAGGATGAACCACCCTTATGTGAAGAAATTTGTTGAAGAAAGAGAATTAACTGTAATGCTTCTGCTGGATATGTCGGCGTCCTCTTTTTTCGGGACGGTAAATAAACTTAAGATGCAGATTGCCGCGGAAATTTGTTCCATTTTGGCGTTTTCCGCTATACGCAATAATGATAAAGTCGGATTTATGGCCTTCACCGATAAAGTAGAGAAATTTGTGCCGCCGCGCAAAGGGATTCAGCATGTATTAAGAGTTGTGCGTGAAGCGCTTTATTTTAAGCCGCATGGCAAAGGCACGGATATTAACGCGGTATTGGATTATTTAAACCACGTTACCCGCAGAAAAACAGTTACTTTTATTATTTCTGATTTTTATTCTTCCGGTTTTAAAAATAAACTCTCAGTAGCGAATAAACGCCACGACATAGTAGCTGTGACTATAACCGACCCCAAAGAGCTTGAATTGCCTGATATAGGTATTGTCCAGCTTCAGGATCCTGAAACAGACAGAGAATTTTTAGTAGATACTTCAAACACAAAGCTTCGCGCGCAGTATTTGGATAACGCTCGCGGTAAGTTTAAAGAAAGAGAAAAGCTTTTTCATTCTGTAGGCATGGATAGTATTGATATCCGTACAGATACTCCTTATTCTCAAAATTTAATCAAATTTTTCAAGGCAAGAGAAAGGAGGATTCATTAGTTGTGGGAAAGATAATAAAAGTATATTTTTTAAGTATAATTTTATTAATAATATCTTTTTTGGTTCTCGATGTATCTTTTGCTAAACAGCCGGTTAATTCAGCCTTGCCCGCCGATATACATATCCTGCCTGGTAAGATTAAAGTTTCTATTGATAAGGAAACAGTTAATATAGGCGAAAAAATAAAATTTACTGTTATTATTTCCTGCCCCAAAAATATCGAAGTGGATTTTCCCGCGCTCAGCGGTAAAATCGGAGAATTCGATATAAAAGATTCAGGGTTTAAAGAAAGAACTTTCTTCGGAAAGAGAAAAATAAATGCCTGGTATAAGCTGGAGTCTTGGACAACTGGTAAACTTGCCATACCAAAAATAGAAATAAAATACCGTTATAAAGACAGCCAAGAATGGCAGAAGATAGAAACAGAAGAGCAGCCTATAGAGATAAAAAGCCTTTTGGATGAATCAGCCTCTGGCGCGGATAAAGATATACGAGATATAAAGGATTTGGTATATATATTCCCGAAACATTTGCTTGTTATTGTGATAATCGGGTTAATTTTATTGGCGGGAATTATCTGCATGGTAGTATTATTTTTGTTGAGAAAAATAAAAGCAAAGCGGGGAATTATTATTTCCAAAAAAGCCCATGAGATTGCTTATGAACAGCTAGAACGGCTTAGATTACAAGGCCTTGTTTCTCAGGGGAAGATTAAAGAATATTATATCGCTATATCTGATATTATCAGGCGTTATCTGGAAAATAGGTTTTTATTAAGAGCTCCGGAAATGACCACTGAGGAGTTTTTGGTAAATGTCAGGGATTATTCACAATTAAAGATAGAGCATAAAAACCTGTTAAAAGAATTTTTGTTGAGTTGCGATTTGGTTAAATTCGCAAAATATACTCCCCCACAACAGGAGATAGATTCTGTTTTTGATACGGCTAAAAGATTTGTTGATCAGACAAAAGAGGAGAATGATACTGTTAATGCTGTTTCATAACCCGTTTATATTAATATTATTGCCAGTAGTATTGCTGATAGTATTTTATGCCAATAAAAGAAACGCATCCGCCGGTTTTAGGTTTTCTTCAGGAGAATTACTGTCAGGATTAAGAAGCTCCTGGAAAGTTCGGTTAAGCGCGAGGCTTATTTTCTTGCGTTTAGCGGCATACTTGCTAATTGTTGTCGCTTTAGCAAGGCCGCAGTCTCCTATTGCTGATAGCAAGCTGCGTTCTCAAGGCATAGATATTGTTTTGGCTATAGATTGCTCAACCAGTATGCTCGCGGAAGACTTTAAAGCAGGCGGTAAAAGAATAAATAGATTAGATGTGGTTAAAGATGTAGTTAAGGATTTTATAAATGGCAGGAAGGATGACAGGATAGGAATAGTTGCTTTTGCCGCACGGGCATATACAGTAAGCCCGTTAACTCTGGATTATGGCTGGTTGATACAGAATTTAGAGAGAATAAAAGCCGGTATGATAGAAGATGGCACGGCAATAGGCGCGGGAATAGCTGCGTCTTTGAACCGGCTTAAAGATACCAAGGCAAAAAGTAAAATTGTTATTTTGCTTACTGACGGGCGTAATAACGCGGGAAAAATTCCTCCTCTTAGTGCCGCGGAAGCCGCCAAAGCATTAAAGATAAAAGTTTATACAATCGGCGCTGGTACTACAGGGCTTGCTCCTTATCCAGCGTATGATATATTCGGGAATAAAGCTTATCAAATGGTTTCTATAGACATAGACGAAGATACCCTTAAAAAAATCGCTTCTTTAACAGATGCTAAATATTACCGTGCCACAGATACTGAAAGCCTGAAAAAAATTTATAATGAAATTGATAAGCTGGAAAAATCTCCGGTGGAAGAAAAAGGCTATAGCCAATATAACGAATTATTTATTTATTTTTTGATTCCGGCTTTAATGATATTATTGCTGGAAATAATATTGTCTAATACATTATTAAGGAAAATCCCTTGATTTAATTATTTAGAGAAAAAATATGAGATTCGCTGATCCTAATTTTATAATAAATTTTTTGATAATTTCCGCGTTGATAATATTCTATATTATAGCCTTTAGGCTGCGCAGGAAAACACTGGAGAAATTCGCGCAAAAAGAGCTTCTTGCTGATTTAATGTCTTCAGTAGACCTGAAAAAGCAGAAATTAAAAACAATATTTATTATTTTGGGAGTGTTATTCAGCTTATTTGCTTTAATGAGGCCTCAATGGGGATTCCGCTGGGAAGAAGTCCGACGCAGAGGGCTGGATATAATAATAGCATTGGATGTTTCCAAAAGCATGCTTAGTGAGGATGTGAAGCCCGACCGCTTGGAGCGTTCAAAATTGGCTATTAAGGATTTAGTTAAAAATGTCAAGTCAGACCGGCTGGGGTTAATTGCTTTTGCCGGCAGTGCCTTTTTGCAATGCCCGCTTACTGTGGATTATAGTGGTTTTTTGCTTTCTTTAGACAGTTTAAGCACAGATACTATCCCTAAGGGAGGCACTTCAATATCAAGCGCGATTAAAGAAGCGATGGGAAGTTTTGAAGGAGGAGAGAAGAAATATAAGGTATTGATAATTATTACTGATGGCGAAGATCATGAAGGCAACCCCTATAAATTAGCAGAAGAAGCCAAAAAGCAGGGTATTATTATCTATTGTATAGGTATAGGAACAAAAGAAGGGGATTTAATCCCTGTTGAGGAAGGCAATAAGAAAGTATTTTTAAAAGATAGAGAAGGAAATGTAGTCAAAACCCGTTTAGATGAAGCATCTCTTCAGCAAATAGCCTTAGTTACCGGAGGCAGCTATATACACGCGACAAACAGAGAGTTTGGTTTAGATTTACTGTATAAAGAAAAATTGTCTAAAATGGAAAAAAGAGAATTTGAAGGCAAAATGGCTAAACATTATGAAGAAAGGTTTCAAATCCCTTTGTTTTTAGCTTTAATATTCTTTTTAACGCAGGTGTTGATAAGTGAAAGGCGGCGGAGAGAATAGATGAAAAAAATATTCTTATTGAGTATTTTTATTTACCTGTTTTTATCTATGCCGGTTGCATCTTACGCGGATAGTGATAAAATAGAAGATATTCCTTCCAGCCTTGATACCCCAGAAATAAATTACAACCGCGGGGTTATTAATTACCGCAAGAATGATTTTGAAAAAGCAGCTGGATTGTTTAACCGCGCGTTGATTAGCGCTGATAAAAGCTTGGAGGCAAAAGCAAGTTATAACTTTGGGAATTGCGAATATAAACTCGGCAAGTCAAAAGAAAAAGAAAATCTTGCTGAAACAGTAAAATTATTGCGTGAAGCCCTGCAATATTATAAAAGGTCAATAGAACTTGATCAGAAGAATAATGACGCCAAATTTAATTATGAATTAACAGAAAAGGAATTAAAAGTATTGGAGGAAAAACTAAAACAACAAAAGGGGAAGTCAGAAAACAAAAAACAGAAGGATGAAGGACGAGGAACGAGGGACGAAGAAAAGAATCAAGAGGAACAATCCGCGGAAGCACAGCAGGAAAAAGACCAAGAAGAAAAACAACAGGAAAGCCAGGCCCAAGAAACCAGCCAGGAAAAGAAAGAGCAGGCCGCAAAAGAAGAACAGGCGCAAGAAACAACTGAGCCTAAAGAGATGTCTAAAGAAGAAGCTAAAGTATTACTGGAAGGCTACAGGCAGGAAGAGAACGCCCTGGGAGAAGTTAAAGAAAAAAGAAGGGCTTCTCCAAGCGGCGTATTAAAGGATTGGTAATTTATGTAGTAGGGGCGGGCCTTGCGTCCGCCCGTTAGGATATATTTAATGATTGGAGATTTTTTAATGAAAAGATTTAATGTTAAATGTGTAATGTTTAGTATATTTTTACTTTACGCATTACACTTTACACATTACACAGCTTTTGCCAAAGAGATTAATTTTGAACTGAGTGTTGACAGGGCAAAAGTTTCTCTTAGAGAACCTTTCTATTTAAACCTTGTTTTTAATCAGATACAGGATTTGCCAACATTAAGCCTGCCTGATAAAGACGCGTTTTCTTTTCAGTATTTAGGGCCTTCTACAAATATATCTATGATTAACGGTGTTACAACAAGTTCGTTAAGGCATGCTTATAGAGCGCTGGCTTTAAAAACCGGGACTTTTCAGATTGGGCCTTTGCAGTTTGAACACAAAGGGGATACTTATGTTTCAAATCCGGTTACTATTGAAGTTGTGCAGGGGGCGGTTAATAATTCATCTCAGGCAGGCGGCAGCCAGCAAAAGGCAGAATCGCAAGATATAAGTGATAAAGCCTTTTTGGTAATTCAGGCTAAGAAAAATAAAGCCTATTTGAATGAGCCTGTGCCTGTGACAATAAAACTGTATGTAAATAGGCTTGAGTTAAGAGATTTCGAAGCACTTCAAGTCAGCCATGAAGGCTTGTTTCTTGGAGAGTTCGAAAAAGTTAAGCAATATTATGATGTTTTAGGAAGTGTTAGGTATGAAGTCGTTGAATTCAATACTTATGTTTTCGGTACTCGCCTCGGAGAATTCAAAATTGGCCCTGCCAGTATAAAATGTAATATGGTGGTCAGAAGCAGGAGCAGGCGGTCTTCAGGGTTTGATGATTTTTTTGGTTCAAGTATATTTGATGATTTATTAAGCAATTCTCAGCTTTATCCGATTACTTTAAAATCCACGGATATTCCTATGACTATTATGCCGCTTCCGGAAACTAATAAACCTAAGGATTTTAGCGGAGTTATAGGTGATTTTAATTTTGATGTAAGTATTAAGCCTGCCGAGGTAAAAGTTGGCGACCCTATTACTTTGTTAATGCTTATCCGCGGAGAAGGCAATTTCAGTACAATAAAATCCCCTAAGCTGGAGTCTGAGGCAGGTTTTAAAATATACGACCCTGAGATTAAGCAGGAAAAAGGGCAAAAGGTTTTTGAACAGGTTATTATGCCGATGAATGAAAATATTAAAGAAGTCCCGGCAGTATCCTTTAATTTTTTCAATACTCAGACAGGCGAATATCAGAATATTACTAAAGGGCCGTTCCCTATAACGGTATTAAAACCTGAGAAAGAAGAAAAGATAAAAATAGTTGAACCTTCTAAAACTATCAGCCCTCCGCCTAAAGAAGAGGAATTAGGCAGGGATATTATTTATATTAAGGAAACCCCGGGAAATTTTAATAAAAAAGGTTCTTTCTTGTATAAAGATAAGCTTTTCCTTTGGCTGCAAATTATCCCGTTATTAAGCTATATTTTACTTTTTATTTTCCATAAGAGAAGTGTTAAATTAAAAACGGATTTAAGGTACGCGCGCCAGCTTCAGGCAAGCGGCAAGGCAAAAAAAGGCGTTAATAGAGCAAAGGCGTTTCTTTTAAAATCAGATACAAAATGTTTTTATGATAGTATATTCCAGACTTTACAGCAATACCTTGGAGATAAATTACACTTACCGTCTAAGGGAATAACTATTAGCATAATTGATGATTATCTAAAAGTTAAACAAGTCCCGGAAGATATTTTGGATATGTTAAGAAGTATTTTTAAAGATTGTGATATGGCAAGGTATGCCGCGTCGGAATTTAATAAAGGCAATATGCAGGAGAGCTTAAAGAAGCTGGAAGAAGTCATAGATTATTTCCAGCGGCAGAGAATATAAAATGGGATTTTGGATATTTTCCACTTTGAAGAGGCTGGGTCAAATGAAGCTTTTAGGGCTATTTGTGTCATTCAGACTGTGTCGTAATTGCATTTCCGGTAGCCGCTCCGTAAGCGGAGCGTTTTATCAGCGTCGGAAACGCAACCTAAAGGTTGCGGCTACCGCGTTAAAATATAGATTGTGACACAGTCTGATTGCGGGGAGCCGCAGGCGACGTGGCAATCTCATCAAGATTGCTTCGCCCATTCGGGGCTCGCAATGACACTGAAAAAAGGTCATTTGCCTGGTATTTGAAAAATGGGGATTTCTGCCGTAGGTAGATCCGCCTCCGGCGGAAAGGGGGATTTTTAATTGAAGAGCAAAATAAAAAATATAGCTTTATTATTAATTTTGATTTTGATATTCTCTGTATTCATAAACACTCGTTGTTTCGCGGGGATAGATGATATCAGAGGCATTATAAAATCAGAAGAAATATTCAAAGACGCCAATAGTTTGTATAAGGAGAATAAATACCCGCAGGCGGCTAAAGAATATGAAAAAGCTCTTGAAAAGGGCTATGAAAGCGGGAATTTATATTATAATTTGGGAAATAGTTATTTTAAAACAGGGGATTTTGGCAGGGCAATGCTGAATTATGAACGCGCCCGCCTGTTTATCCCGCATGACAGCGACTTAAAATCCAATTATAATTATACAAAATCATTATTAAATTTAGGCTCAGAATCTTTCCCCGGAGGATGGATATTCAGGTATGTGGATAAGATTTCAGAAGGGATTAATATTAATTTTTTAACTATTTGTATCTGCGCCTTGTATGTATTAATTTGTTTGTTTTTAATTTTAAGGATGTTTTTTAATGGCACGATAAAATTTTACAAAATAATAATTTATGTTTTGATAGTATTTTTTATTTTAGGAAGTGTTTGTCTGTACAGAAAGATTCATTATTTAAATACTTCCGCTGTCGTAGTAAATAAAGAAGCGCAAGTTAAATTTGAGCCTTTTGGCGCGGCTACCACATTTTTTACGCTTGAGCGGGGAAGTAAAATAGAGGTTATAGAAAAATCAGGAGATTGGTATAAGCTCAGGCGTTCTGACGGCAAGTCAGGATGGGTAAATAAATCCGCGATAGAATTTATCTCAGCATAGATTTTTGGTATAAAATAACAAAAAAAGTGCTATAATTGATTTTGTGGATAAAACCAGAAAGATTTTAATCTTTAGCGCGGATAAAGACTTGATTAATGTGCTGAGTTTTTGTTTCCAAGGCTGGAATTATACTGTTTTATATAAAGATTTTGACCCTTCAGGAGATGTGCCCGCGGATATAGCTTTTGTCAAAAAAATCTCACCTGATGTTATTATACTTGATTTGCAATCAGCCAATAAACATCAGCTTTCCATATGCCATTTTTTAAAAAAAGATTTTACCACAGCGTTTATCCCAGTTATTACTTTAATAAATAAAGGTTATTTAAGAGGCCAGCTTTTAAATATCAAAGAGGGGGTGGATGATTACCTGATAAAGCCTCCTGACCCTTTGGATTTGCATGTGCGTGTTGAAATGGCGCTGAGGAGGTCGCAATTCAGTTTTAACGCTAATTCTTTAACCGGCCTTCCGGGAGCAAGGGTTTTGGAAGAAATGGTAAAACAACGCCTTGAAAAGGGGGTTAATTTTTCTTTTGCTTATGTGGATATAGATAATTTTAAATATTATAATGATATATATGGATATCATAAAGGTGATTGTGTTATAATACAAACAGCCCATATTTTATACAATAGCATTAAAGAAATTGGCAATAGCGAAGATTTGTTAATACATATTGGAGGAGATGATTTCGCGTTTATTACTTCTCACAATAAATTAAGAGAAATATGCCAGAGTTTTGTCTGCGCGTTTGAAAAATTAATCCCTTTCCATTATTCCAGCCATGACCGCACTCAGGGGTTTGTAGTAGCCAGAGACAGGACGCACGAGATGAAAAATGTGTCTTTAATGAGCGTGTCAGTAGCGGCGATTAATAAATACGCGCAGGACGGCATACACAATATTATCCAGATAAATGAAAGAATCGCTGAAATAAAACGTTACCTTAAAGAAATCCCGGGAAGCAAATTTATGGTAGATAGGCGTAATAATAAATTATCCACCCAAAGCCCCCAGCTGTATGAGAACAATGATATTACCCTGCATTCTTACAAACCTTTAGGCCAGATTTTACTAGAAAGAAACATAGTTATGACTGAGCAGTTATATGAAGCTTTAAAATTGCACTGGAAAAGAGGCAATAAGCTGGGAGAGATTTTAATAGAAATGGGTTATTTGAATCAGCAGCAATTAGATGAGGCTCTGGAGATGCAGAAGAATTTATGAGCGTATTAGAGATGCCAAAATTAAAGGCTAATCGTTTTTTAAAATACATCATTTTGTTTTTATTTGCAGGCATTATTTTAATAAAAATAGATACTCTATATGCCGTTTCAGAGGGAATCAGGTATTATTTTAAAGAGAAATCATTTTCAATAGAAATCCCCAGGGATTGGAGAGCACGCCAGCCTAGCGAATCGGAAATGGATTTTATTTTAAGCAAAAACAAGGGATCTCCCAAGGCTTATGGAATTTCAATTATTGTCAATATTATGCCGTTTAGCCGGGAACCGGATTTGAAAAATTATTTGGAAGAATTTTTATCCCGTAGTAAACCCAATTTGAGCCCTGTCAGCTATAGGAAGCAGAAAAATTTTATTATAGATAGAACCGCGGCAAAACGCGTATATTTTACATATGGCAATAACCGGTTTTTAACAAGTATTGTTATTAAGGGTAAATATGTTTATATAATAGAATGTTTTACTATAATAAAAGAATTTAATAATTATAAAGCAGTTTTTGAAAAGATTATTAAAAGTATTGAATTCATATAGGCAGATAGCATGCCCCATAAGGGGGCAGCGGCCTATAGCATTTTTTAGCGGATAGCGTATAGCGGGTAGCGTATAGTTATAATTCTTTATTAAACGCTAAACGCTCTACGTTCTACGCTATAAAGGAGGAAGGTATGATTAGAAAATTGTTGATGGTTTTAAGCCTGTGTTTTATGTCATCTGTTTGTTTTGCTCAAATAACTAACGACGCGATTCCCATGATTGGTGTTATTATTGACGTGCAGAGCGCGGATAATAATCAAGATAACCTGCAGGATTTTATTAAGACATACACAAAAGATGATGCTCTTATGCCGGATGCTCTTACCAGCGGATACGCTATTTTTCTGCAAGACGGCTATATGAAATTTGATAGTGATAGCAATGCCAAGATTGTAGAATTCTTGGATAAGCCGGAAAGCACATTAGAAGTAACAATAATGGCAGCCATAGGCGAAGATAATATCTTAAGCCTTAGTTCTATCGAAAATAAGTAGCAATTTGAATTTAATTCCTCTTCCCTTGTGGGCATAGGTGTAAACTTAAGGGAGTGATAAGCATGGTTATGTTGGTAGTCGCAAGCTTTAGCTTGCGTTGAACGACGCAGGCTAAAGCCTGCGGCTACCAAAATTAGCTTAAGTTTACACGGCATGCCCTTGTGGGAGGGGTTAGGGGGGGGATATGTGGGAATTAAATGTTAAATTATCCAAAGATGAAAGAATAAATGAAGATATCAAAGCCGTATTTATGGATATTGTTAATCAATATGAGAAATTAATTTCTCAAGGTCCGCCTTTAAAGGAGTGTAAAAGAATTATTGAAGTTATCCCTGGAATTAAGCCGCTATGCGCAATTGCCTTTCTTCCTAAATACTATCAAATACAGCTTAAATCGGATGTTGAAAACAAAAATTATCTTCAAGCGGCTCGTCAGTTTTCACATGAATTATGCCATATATATTGCGACCCGCGAATCAGCAATAGATTCATAGAGGCTATTTGTGAGATATCTTTCTTGTATTTTTTTGAATATTTAAGTGAATTGCGTAGAGACCGGAGATATTCTGACTATAAAACCAAAGAAATCGCTAGTATTAGATATGATTGGGGAGAATTTTCCGATATTAAAAATATACTATATCCTTCGGGTTTAAATCATAAAAAGTTATCCGATGAAGAAAAGAGAAAAGAAAGGAATCTGCAATTAATTACGGCTAATGAATTACTTGAAACATTTCAGAAAGATTCAAACACTTGGTTATTATTAGCAGATTTTGGAAAATTTTCTAAACCACAACCTAATCCCGGGGAATATAAGTTTAATCTTACAGAGATTATTATTGAAGGTCTATTAGATTCAGCCTCTGTATCGGGTAAATTAAAGGAAAAAATTGAAGATATTTTAAAAAAGTAGCTTATTGGAAGAACTTTCCTTCCGCGTTTTTCTAAAATTATTACCCCCGCAAAAAACTACTTATTCAAAAATCCTTCCTAGCATAAGCTTGATAGAATTCCGTAGGATAATAAATAATAATTGACAAATAATTGTTAAAATGGTATTATTTTATCGTGATTAACAAGCGAATTATCCCAGATTTTGCGTTAGGCAAAATCTGCCCGCCACCGCCAAATGGCGGGGTGCCGCCAACGGCGGCAAAGGGTCGATAGTTTAAATCCGTTTAGGATTTAAACTTGCTATCGAGGTATCCCGAAATTTGCAAACACTTTTTTGTGTTGCATTGCAATAGGATAACTCTTGGTGCTGCAAGAAGTTATAAAGAAAATTAAGAGTCTATTGCAAATTTTGGGATTATAGCTTATTGGAGGAAGATATGATTCATTTATTCACATTTAAAAATTTCTGTTCTTTTGCTGAAACGGCAACAATCAGTTTTGTTGATATCCGTAAAGGAATAGAAACCAAAAGCAATATGTTTTGTGACAGCCCATCAGGTGAGCGTTTAAGTAAGGTAACGACTTTGATAGGTCCTAATGCTTCAGGCAAGACAAGCGCGCTAAAGGCTTTAGCCTTCCTTAGTTGGTTTGTAAGTAATTCATTTGTGGGGCTAAAAGGAGAAGAGGAAATTCCACTTGATGCATTTGCCTTTTCAGGCACCAAAGACAATATTTCTGAATTTGAGCTTGTTTTTGAACATGAGGGAAGTGTTTACAAATATGTCCTACATCTTTGTAAAACGCATGTTGTGCTGGAAGAATTATATTCTAAAAAAGAAACGCAGCATTTCACATATCTTTTTAAACGTGAATGGAATCCAGAAAATCAAATAACAGATATAACGCAGCGTGTCCCCGGGCTTAAAACAGAAATAGTTAAAGAGGTTTTACGAAAAAATGTATCCTTAATTGCCGCGTCCGTTGCCATAAAGAATGATGCCTTAGTTGATGTCTCTCGATTTTGGCAGAAAATTATAAGTAATGTTTATCGCATGGGCAAGTCTTGGGATACATCATCTTTAGGGAAAGAGAAACTTTTCGATGCAGCAAAAGATTATAATAGCAACAGGGATCTTTTTAAAAAAGCCGTTCAATTCTTGAAGGATATTGATCTTGGGCTGGAGGGTATAAAAATCGAAGAAGGGGAAGCACATCACGCGAAAACCGGAGAGATTAAGAAAGTATATCTGCCATATGGAATGCATAAAGTAGAAGGCAAGGAATATCATTTGCCATTTGCTTTTGAATCCAGTGGAACAAAGAATATGTTTGTTCTTCTAAACTATCTTTTCCCTGTTATTGAATCAGGAGGTATAGCTGTTATTGATGAATTGGAGATTGATTTACATCCACATACATTGCCTAGAATAATCGAATTGTTTGGTAATCCCGAAACAAATCCAAATAATAGCCAGCTGCTTTTTACTTCTCATTCTTTAGAAATTCTTAATTATCTTGAAAAAGAGCAGGTTGTGCTTGTTGAAAAGAATAGGGAATGTAAAAGTGAGTTGTATCGTTTGGATACATTAAAAGGGGTGCGCAGGGATGACAATATTTATGCAAAATACATGGCTGGCGCCTATGGCGCGGTACCAAATATTTAACGGTGTAGGAAAGTATAAAATACTTTCCTACACCACTGAAAATTTCACTAGAAATAAAAAGTTATTTACCAAAGGTAAATTTTCTTGGGAGAATAGTCAGTATGGTATCGCGGCCACGGCAAAAATTTAGACGCACTAAGAAGACAGTATTAATCGTTGGAGAAGGGCCGACGGAAAAAGCCTTTTTGCAATATCTTAAGGATATGTATATAACGCGAGAAATGGATATCGCGGTTAAAGTAGAATGTGGCTCAGGGGGGTCTCCCAGAAACGTGGTTGAGAAGGCGGTGCGTCTGAAAGGAAGCCGGGCATACGATAAATGTTTTGTTCTTGTCGATGCGGATTTACCTTTTGAACCCGATAGAGAGCTAGAAAGGCGCATGCGTAAGAAACCGCATATAGAAATGTTATGTGCGACTCCATGTATTGAAGGTTTAATGCTGGCGATATTAAAACATCCAAAGTTCTTACAGACAAAAACATCGAGTGATGATTGTAAGCGGATATTTGATGAATATGTGCCGCGGGACAAAAAAACCGATAAACGGGCTTACGGAGGTATATTCCCTAAGGAAATCTTTGATACAAGAAGGCAGGATATTATCGAATTAAATGCTATTCTAAAGACGATGGAGGGTTAGAAACTGTTGCAGGTTGTAATCCAACGGTAAAAAAATTATAGATTCTGCGCTTTTCCGCCGCAGGCGGATCCGCCTGCGGCGGACGCGCAGGATGACAAAAATGGTATTTTGCAGCAGCCTCATAGTTGAGTTGATTTTGAAAAGGGCGTCCCTCTTTGGGATTTCTCTTTCTTTTTTGCTTTTTCTGAAATTATTATCCCCGCAAGAACTGTTTATTCAAAAAACTTTCTTGTATTTCTACAGTTGTTGGCCGGCCGTGGGGGCAGGTGAAGGGGGTTTTGCATTTTAGCAGTTCATTTTTTAAGAATACAGCCTGTTCTTTTTTTAGCCTCTCGCCAGTCATTACTGACTGCCTGCAGGCTCTGCGGGCTAAGGCATTAATATCGTTTTTGGCTGTATCATTGCCTGAAAGGATATTGCGGGCGGCTTTTTCAGGGTTATCAATAAGCTGGGGATGTGAATGAATGGCAATGCTTTCTTCGTCCCATGCGCTGGTTGAAAATCCTAATTCTTCAAGTTTTGTTTTTATTTCTTCCCAAACTAAGAGTTCCTGCCGGGTTAAACGTATTAAAACCGGCGTGAGCAAATTCTGCATTTCAACTTTTCCTGATTCAATCTGTTTGGTTAATTTTTCATAATTTATCCGCTCATGGGCGGCATGCTGGTCTATTATTAAAAGAGATTTATTGGCTTCAAATAAAAGGTATTTTTTTTGGAATATTCCTATGAATTCAGCGCAAACTAATTTATCCGCTAAGCTGCCCTGTTGCTTTATGGATATTTCTTGGTCTTGGAAGAAAATTAAATTTTCTTCTTTTGCGGGGGGATTAGTTTTATAATTTTGCGTTGGTTTTTCCCTCACCCTGTCTCTCTCTCCGTTGGGGCGAGGGGAAAATGAATAATCTTTTTGGCTGTCGGCAAGAGGGGGAAGGCTGGGAGTAGTATAAGGTTTTGTAAATTGTTTTGCTTTGCCTTTTGTCATAAGCGTTTGTTCGCAGGAGTAACGCAAAAGAGAGATTAAACTTTGTTCGTCTTTGATTTTTACTTCGCGTTTGGCAGGGTGGACGTTGACATCAAGGTTTTCGCAGGGCATGGTTATGAATACCGCGAAGAAAGGTTTTGCTTCATCCGGCATTATAAGTTTGTATACTTGGTTTAAATGAAAACTTAAATTACGGTTTTGTATGGGGCGGTCATTGATAAATATAAACTGCAGGTTTTTATCCGTTCTTTGTATATTTATATCTCCGAGTATAAGTTTTATACAAATATTTTGTTCAGTGAATTCATATTTGTCTTCTAATATATGTTCTTTATCCAGATTTAAGGCTTTGGCAATCCGGCTAATATAATCTTTTTCCGGGATAAGGTCAATAAGGGGTTTCGTGTTATTGCTAAGCAGGAACCTTATTTTAGGATAGAGCAGGGTATAGGGGATAAAGGTATTTAAAATTTGGTTTAATTCGCTGGAATCTGATTTGAGGAATTTTTTTCGCGCGGGAGTATTATAAAAAAGTTCTTTTACTTCTATTTCAGTGCCGGTGGTATGGCTTATTGGCCGCTGAGAAATTATTTCATTGCCTCTGCAGTGGACCTCCCATCCGGAATCTGAAGATTTGGTTTTACTGCG
>JBDRLG010000142.1:0-2862 GCA_043813255.1 Candidatus Omnitrophota bacterium | reverse complement strand
CCAAGGAGAAATTATTATCTTTTTTTGAAAACATAACAATAAGTTGGTGTAATATAAATTATTTTATCCCTTTTACAGAATTATTTTTATCACATCCTCTTATCTTTGTCAATAAAAACTTTTTTTTGTGTAACTAAATAGTCAAGATATCCGCTTTTTTTAGTTATTTTAAAAAGCTTTGTGAACTCTTTTTAAATCACTCGTAATTATCTTTGATTTCTTCATATGGAATTTAACCGATATCTATCCGCTGTCATTCCGCGGATTATCCGCGGGATCCGCTTCAGGCGGGTTTTTATCGGAGGCTGTGGCGAGGGGCAATTCTAAGATGAATCTTGTTCCAACTTTATGGTCTGATTCAAAACTTATTTTTCCTTTATGCATATCTATAACAATCCGTTTAATCACATACAGGCCAAGGCCTGTGCCTTTGCGCGAAGAGGTTTTTGTAGTAAAAAAAGGCGTGAAGACTTTCTTGGCGTCATCAATTTTTACGCCCATTCCATTGTCCTCTACGATAATCTCCAGCATTTCTTCATCCTTCTGCCTCGCGGCTATAGTAACCCTTCCGCGGTAGCCTTCTTCCTTAAGTATTGTCCGGCGTTCAACAATAGAATCATAAGCATTATCAATAAAATTAAAAAATACTTCTTCCAACTGCACCATATTGCCCCTTATTTTAGGCAGTTCAGTAAAATCCCGCGTAATATCTATCTCTGAAAGCTTAATCTTGTATTGAACCATTTCTACAGAATTATTAAGAATCGCGTTCAATTCTATTGCCTCAAAACCTACTTCATCCCTGCGCGAATATTTAAGCAGGCCCCGCACAACCTCTCCCCCTTGAATAACATTTGACTGAATCCTGCCCAGCGCGTGATTTATTTCATGAATCATATGTGATACTTCCGGCGTGCACTTTGAAGTATCAGTCAATTTGATAGTATCAATAGTATTTCCCGCGATAAGAGAAAGCGCGTAAAAGCGGTTATTCAGCTGATGAGAAAGCCCGTCTGCCATAGTCCCGATAGTAGCCATTTTCTCAGCCTGAGAAATCTGCTCATGCATTTCCTTTGCCTCTTCGTAAAACCTGGCATTCTCAATAGCCAGCGCGGCTTGGCTGGCAAGGACTTGAAAAACATTCAAATCATCAGTAGTATACATCTGGCCGGAAAGCTTATCCCCCAAAACAAACAACCCCATAAATTTATCTTCCAAAAAACTGGGAATAATAACAGCAGCGGTAAGTGCCTTCATTTCCTCTTCTATATACTTATACCCTTCAAAGTTAGTATCCTGAAATCTACGTTTTACTTCCTCATAAATCAACACATCATGGTTCCTAATAAGCCACTGAACCAAAAAATTATCATTGCTTAATTTAGAGACAGAAGTCCTGCCCTTATCACGGCTCACATGCAAAACATACTCATTAGTTTGTTCATCATAAAGATAAACAGCAATATAAGAAATTTTTACCGTAGAAGTAACTATATGCGCGATCAAATTAAGCAATTTGCGCAAATTACGGATCCTGGTCATCCCTGTAGAAGCCTGTTTTAAAGTCTGCTGATAAAGCCTTTGTTCCTTAAGCAGCCTTCCCTCAGCTCGACGTTCAAGATAAATATAAAGATACGGCCCAAAAGTAGCCAAAAGCCCCATCAATCCCAACGGAGCCATCCACCAATACATACCAAACAAATCAACCAACCAAATCCTATAATTAACCGCTATTACAAAAGGAATTCCTAGAATTAAAGTATAAATAAAGATAAAAATCCCCGCCCGCGTCAGAGTAAGCGTTACATCCATTAAGCGGTATTTAGTTATGGCATAAAGAATAATAAATGTATAAATACCTATAAAAAAATTAGAATAAGGATATATATCAATACGAAAAACAACTAAATAATCTCCTATCGGACCTAACCACCCTATAATTGAACCCAATATACAATATTTTAACTGATTTTTTAAAAACCCTGAAGATTGTCTATAGCGTTTTACTAATAAAAACATAAAATATCCTACTACACCAGAATAAATCAGTATATACCAAAGTAAAAAAATGATATTTTTATTTTTAAACCAATCATGCCAATAAAATTGATTAAATACATACCTAAAATCCCCCAAAAACAGTTCGTTAGCAAAAAAATTAATACCCAACGTTACAAAAGATAAAAAATAAATTATAATAAGTAATACTCTTTTTTTTAGTTTAAGGAGATTTACCACAAAATGACAATAAACTGCTGGAGCTAATATGGGACCAATATAAGCTACTTGCCACCAAAAACAAGCTTCTTCCTTAGTTTTTGCTAAAGAAAATTTCAGACCTCCTAACCCCCAAAAAGCTATCGTAATACAAAAAATTCCCCAAAGTAAAGCTAATTTTTGTCCTCTACTTCTTAATAATAAAAATACAGCTAGCGCGGTATTAGTAATTAAAATTGTAAGCGAAGATAATCCGAATATAGTCATTAATTAACCTCTTTTTGCTAATATTATTTAGTTAATATTGAAAAGTCCTCTTTTTACCTATTTCAACTATTTTATACTTACTAAAAATTCAGAAATAGATTTCCTAGGAACTCGTTTACCTTTTTCATCCGGATATCCAAATGTTAAGATTGCCATAAGTTTATTTTTAACCTTCAGAATTTTATTTATTTCCGAATCATATAGTAAAGGACTATCTAGCCAACATGAACCTAATTTTAAACTTTCTGCTACCAATAACATATTCTGTATAGTAGCAGAAATAGCTGAAATTCCAGCCGCTGTTGTTATTTTAGAATAAACGCAAGGGATCTTTTTACGAAATCTTGCAACTTCTTCGGTTTTATAAACAGCTATTAA
>JBDRLG010000141.1:0-23379 GCA_043813255.1 Candidatus Omnitrophota bacterium | reverse complement strand
CTTAAATTTGTCATTCTGCGGCTCGCCTCGCGGCGAAGCCGAGGGCTTGACCGCAGAATCTATAAATGGTTTATCGACGATAATAGATCCTGCGCTTTCGCGCAGGATGACAGCAATGGAGTTTTGCAACAGACTCATAATATATTCTCTGATTAAAGCAGGCGCAGAATAATTATTAATTATTTTCCCAAAGGAGAGAAAGAATGGAAATTACAGAGATAAAAGTTTTCTTGAGAGATTTCCCTGATAAAAAATTAAAAGCATATGTAGCAGTTACTTTTGATAATGTTTTTGTAGTCAGGAATATAAAAATAATAGAAGGTTCAAAAGGCCTGTTTATCGCTATGCCGTCAAGAAAAATAAAACAGGCATGCATAAAATGCGGTTTTAAAAATGAATCACGCAGCAAATTCTGCAATCAATGCGGCATACAACTGCCTCAATCATATCAGCCTATGTCTTCGGAAATAAATTTTGCCCCTCCTCCGATAGACCAAAAAGACGTAGCCCATCCTATTACGCAAACTTTTAGGGATTATTTGCAAAAAAGGATTTTGGATAATTATGAGCAGGAAAAGCTTTTGGCTTCGGAGAATAAATCTGGGGTACTTGACAATTACTTCTAAAAATGCTATATTTTATATGTAAATTGGTAATATTGACAATTTGGAGTTTTACCCCATTAGAGAATAAAATTCTCTAACGGGATTTTACCTACTGATAAAGGCAAACCAAGGGTAACCTTGGGGCGCAAAACAACAGCCCCGATGTCGCTTCGCTCATCGGGGGGCTGAGTTACCAAAGAGGGGAAAAAGGCCTTGAGCTTACCCTCAAGGTTTTTTATTTTTAAAGCCCTTTTAGGTTATGCCTTCAGGGCTTTTTTTTGTTTTAGGGGGGGGATTATTGGGAAGGGGGTAGAGAGATGAAAAGAGTTTTATTCTATCTTATAATATTAGTAAGCCTGTTGTCTTTTAGTTCTTATGTTCAAGCACAGGGAATGGGCGCGGTAAGCGTAAATCCTTATCATGCTACAATTTTGCAGGAAGACAGGAATTTATCGCAATTTTCTTCGGATTTTTTGGAACGAATAAATACAGAGAAAAATATATATGAAGGAACGCCTTCCAATAAGATTGGCTATGGTGTTATTAACGCGGCCACTTCATGGACAGATATTCCGCGTAAGGTTGGTGAAATGACACAGGAGCATAATGTTTTCTTGGGTTGTACTATAGGATTGGGTGAAGGAGTTTTTACAGGATTAGCAAGGGGTGTATCCGGAGCGGTTGAAACAGCTACGTTTGGAATCCCGCCTTATGATAAACCGTTTATGAAGCCGGAGTATACAGTGGAGCGTCCTGAAGAGGGGTTCAAAGTAAATTTGATGAAGTGGTAAGGTAGTAAGTAACACCAGCCCCGACGTTGCTTCGGGGTAAAACGGCTGAGACTGCGAAAATCAGCCTATAATCGGCGATATCTGCCTGCCTCTTGCCGGCAGGTAGGAAAGTCATCGTTCCGGCGTAACTTCGGGACGATTTTTTTATGGTATTTGCATGCCAGATAAACCTAAAAAATGCAATAGGAGTCTGTTGCGAAATGGTTTTTTTCTGTCATTCTCCGATTTATTCGGGGAATCCAGAAAACTTTTGTCGACGAGAATTGCCAATTCCTGGATTGCCCGGACAAGCCCCGATGCTTCGATCGGGGCAGGCATGGCAATGACAAAAAAGGCATTTCGCAACAGTCCGCCATGTCCCGTTGGGACTCCGCCCATGGCCGGGGTAATCCCGAATTTAGCTTGCATTTTTTTATTACAGATGATCCGGCGATATCGGATTTTTAATGCCTGTCTGCGGTAGGCAGTCAAAATTTGGGACGCCAGATAAAAAACCAGATAAAAAAATCCTTGACAAGTCTATAACTGTTTATATAATAAGAAGATACAGAAATTTAATTTTTAATTCACATCTTTATTATGAAAAAAGAAATTAAGCCGCCAATCAGATTTAAATTCAATGTAGAGAAGTTTACTGCTTGTGTAGCCATGTTAGCACAAGCTGAAGTGCCGGAGCTCACCAAATTAAAGATAGTAAAAATGTTATATTTTATAGATAAGTACCATCTATTAAAATACGGCAAACCAGTATTAGGGGATATTTACTATCATTGGGATCATGGCCCTGTGCCATTAAAATCTTTAACTGTGTTAAATGAAGTTGTGGATGATGATGATATTTCCGGAGAAACAGGAGAATCAGATAAAGATCATTTAACACATTATCTTAAGCTTAATAAATTCCGCGCCAAAATTATTCCCCGTAAGTATCCATTTTTTGAACTAAAAAATGAGCCATATCTGGATAGCTTATCTTTTTCTGAACAAGAAGCTGTGCGTGAAGTAATAAAGCAGTATGGTCAGTTTTCTCCTTGGCAGTTGCGTGAAGAGACTCATAAGGATACAACTTGGAAAGCAACGGATCGTAATGATGAGATAGATTACCGGTTATTTTTTGAAGATGGCAGTAGTTCTTCTAAAGGGGCTCTGGAATATTTAGAGTCGCTTCGTGAAGATAACGAGTTTGTTTTTGGCCTAAGTCAGTAAAGTGATTAAACTTCCTTCCGATATTTCCGATCCCCATTTTGACCAACAGTTTAAACGAGGAGTTGTTATTAAAACTCCTATTCGCTTTAAAGATGGAAAAGAAAAGTACAAATATATTATTATCTTAAATTATGATATATCTAAGGATCCAGTTGTATTTGTGCTTACAACATCACAGTTAGAATTCTATGATAAACACCCGCATTTCAATAAAGAAATTATACGGATTAAATCTGGAGAAAGTAGTATTTTCCCTAAAGAAACCATTATAAATTGCAGGGAAGTTTATAAAATAACCAAAGATAAATTAAAGAAAAATTTTAGAAATAATATTTTACAGATTGAGGGAGAACTTACTCAGGAAATATTGGATAATATTAATAAGATTATAGAAAAATCTTTTCTTATTTCTTGTGCGGATAAAGAGTTGATTTTAGGTAAAAAATAATTATTTAAGATTAAATACTTATTTCTCCAAAAGTAAACTTATATTCAAGGAGATATTGTGAAAAAATGTAGTAATAGTTTATGTGGCAGGAGTATAAACGATTCAGATACGTGTCAGTATTGTGGGGGAAAGGTGGTTTTATATAACTACTTTGGATATTTTATAGATAAAATGGAGATTGTCTATGCAATATTAATGGCTTATGGTTTTGCGGAATCAGCAACACATGTTATTTTTAAGGATAAATGGAATTTGTGGCCGTTATTACTTATTAGTGGGTTAGTGTTAATACGATTCTTCTTCGCTCCTGCGCGCAATTTAAAAACAATTGCTATGGCTAGTGGATCAACCCGAAATGTCAAAGAATAGTAGTTTGTTTAGATATCCCTATTTTAATTTTCCACTCTTTTGCTTATTTAGCAATGTGTTTGGCTATTAAACAAGAAAGCTATATTAATTTTTATAGTTGGTTTATGTTTCTTTTAATAGCTAATGTTATTTGGCTGTTATTGATTATTTTAAGGATTGAAAAAAATAAAGAGTCTACTTTTTGGGTGTGGATAGTTAATAACTCTTTTCATTTTGTTATCTATAATAAAAGATTTGAGAATTATTGTAAAATGTTTTCTTTTGGTTGCTATTTTTAATTGCTTATTGGATTTAATAATAGCAGCTCCAAACTATCTCGGTTTTGAGGAAGAGATAAAGCGTAAGATTGATAGAAAAGCTTCATTCTAATAATATATATATTTAGCAAGTTTTAGTAGGTATTGTTGGTAGTTGTTTTGCTATTGGCAAGGCTAAAAATAAAAAAAATCCTAAAAAAAATCTTGACAAGATTTTTTTTTATTTTATAATTAGCACTCTGTGAATGAGAGTGCTAATTTGGCACAAAGGTTAAATCTATAGTTTAAAGAGGAGGTGGGAGTATGAAGATTCAACCGTTAGGTGACCGTGTTGTAGTCAAACAGTTGGAAGCGGAGAATAAGACAAAAGGCGGAATTCTTTTGCCTGATACCGCTAAGGAAAAGCCGCAAGAGGGCGAAATAATCGCTGTGGGTAAAGGTAAAGTCATGGATAATGGCACAGTTACGCCTTTAGAGGTAAAAGTAGGCGACAAGATATTGTACGGAAAATATTCCGGCAATGAAATTACTACTAAAGAAGGCGAAGAATTTTTAATAATGCGTGAAGAAGATATATTGGCAATTATTAAGTAAAAAGGAATTAAAGTTATAAGTGATAAGTCATAAGTAGTAATATGTTGTTTTTCTTACGACTTAAGACTTACAACTTATGACTTATTTGAAAGGAGAAAGTAATGGCAAAACAGTTATTATTCAGTGATGAAGCCCGCCGCAAGATTTTAAGGGGCGTGGAGCAATTGGCCGCAGCAGTAAAGGTAACTTTAGGGCCAAAAGGCCGTAATGTGGTTATTGATAAAAAATTCGGTTCACCGACTATTACCAAAGACGGCGTGACCGTAGCAAAAGAAATAGACTTAGAAGATTCTTTTGAAAACATGGGCGCTCAGATGGTAAAAGAAGTCGCGGAAAAAACTTCTGATATCGCTGGCGATGGTACAACTACAGCTACAGTTTTAGCTGAAGCTATTTATAAAGAAGGTTTAAAGAATGTTACCGCTGGCGCTAATCCTATGGGATTAAAAAGAGGGATTGAGAAAGCAGTAGAAAAAATAGTTGAAGAATTAAAGAAATTATCAACTCAAGTTAAAGATAAAAAAGAATTGGCTCAGGTTGCTTCTATCGCGGCTAATTCCGATACTGCTATTGGCGAATTAATCGCTGAAGCAATGGATAAAGTAGGCAAAGACGGAGTAATTACCGTTGAAGAGGCAAAATCTACCGCTACTACGCTTGAAACAGTGGAAGGTATGCAATTTGACCAGGGATATTTATCCCCATACTTTGTAACAGACGCTGAAAGAATGGAATGCCTTTTGGAAGATGCTTTTATCTTGAATTATGAGAAAAAGATATCTTCTCTTAAGGATCTTTTGCCTTTACTTGAGAAAATCGCGCGTACAGGAAAACCGTTGTTGATCATTGCTGAAGAAGTAGAAGGCGAAGCATTGGCAACTTTAGTTGTAAATAAAATCCGCGGGACTTTTGTAGCATGCGCGGTAAAAGCTCCCGGTTATGGTGACAGGCGTAAAGCAATGCTTGAAGATATTGCCATTTTGACCGGCGGTAAAGCGATTACCGAAGATTTAGGCATAAAACTTGAGAGCGTTGATATAGATGATCTCGGCAGAGCAAAGAAAGTAAAGATTGATAAAGAGAATACTACCATAGTTGAAGGAGCGGGAAAATCAGCTGCTTTGAACGCGCGTATTGCTCAAATCAAAAAGCAAATTGGAGATACTGATTCCGATTATGATAAAGAAAAACTTCAGGAACGCCTCGCGAAACTTGCGGGTGGTGTAGCTGTGATTAACGTAGGTGCCGCTACAGAAACAGAAATGAAAGAGAAAAAAGCGCGCGTTGAAGACGCTTTACACGCTACCAGAGCTGCTTCTCAGGAAGGTATTGTTCCGGGAGGCGGGGTAGCATTAATCCGCACAATTTCCGCGCTTGAAAAAATGAAACTTGAAGGCGATGAAAAAATCGGTGTGGAGATAGTAAAAAGAGCAATTGAGGAGCCATTAAGGCAGATTACTGAAAACGCGGGCCTTGAAGGTTCAGTAGTTGTTCAGAGAATAAAACAGGAAAAAACAAATACAGGTTATGATGTAAATCAGGATGCTTTTGTGGATATGATTGAAGCAGGTGTAATTGACCCTACAAAAGTTACCCGCTTTGCTTTACAGAATGCCGCAAGTATTGCCGCTTTATTGCTTACTACTGAAGTTGTAATAACTGATAAACCGGAAAAAGAAGATAAAATGCCTCCTATGCCAGCTGGTGGAATGGGTGGTGGAATGGGCGGAATGTATTAATATTCAGCCTAAAGCCGATAAAAAGCCCTGTACCGTATGGTACAGGGCTTTTTTTTGTTTGACAACCCGGATAATTTATAGTAAAATATAATATTATTTTCTAAATATTTTTTTGCTAAAAATGCTAACTCTTTGCTAAATAAAGAGATAATAAATTTGTTGTAAGATAATTTTTTGTCATTGTCTGGATGGCAAAAAACTTCTGGATTACCCGAACAAGCAGGGTAATGACAACTATAAATTATTTCGCACAATAAATTTGAAAGGGGAGTTCAAATGGCTGAATGGATAGGTATCAACAGAAGGGCTCGCAGGTGTTATGGTTTTGATGAGATTGCGCTTGTCCCGGGAGATAAGACTATTAATCCTAATGAAGTAAATACAAGCTTCGTTATAGATGGGAAAAAATTTAATGTGCCTATTTTGGCCGCTTCTATGGATGGGGTTGTGGATGTTCAATTCGCTGTTGAGATGTCTAAATTAGGAGGTATCGCGGTTTTGAACCTCGACGGTGTGCAGACCCGCTATGAAAATCCTGATCTTGTCCTTGAAAAAATCGCCAATGCTTCGACTCAGGAAGCCACAGCGTTAATTCAATCGATTTATACTACTCCGATTAAAGAAAATCTTATTTCTAAAAGAATAAAAGAAATTAAAAATAAAAAAGCAACAGCAGTTGTAAGTTGTATTCCCGCCAACGCGGAAAAATACGCGAAAATCGCGGTTCGAAGCGGTGCGGATATTTTTGTTATCCAGTCAACAGTAACTACCACTAAACATATCGCTAAAGAATATAAAGTATTAGATTTGTATAAATTTTGCAAAGATACCAAGATTCCTGTAATAATTGGCAATTGCGTGACTTATGAAACAACTTTAGAACTTATGGATACAGGTGCCGCGGGTTTGTTGATTGGCGTAGGCCCGGGCGCGGCTTGTACTACTAGAGGTGTTTTAGGTATAGGGGTGCCGCAGGTAACAGCTACAGTTGATGCCGCGTCAGCCAGAGATTATTATTACAAGAGAACAGGCAGGTATGTGCCTATTATTACAGATGGCGGAATGAATAGGGGCGGTGATATTTGCAAGGCTTTTGCTTCAGGAGCGGACGCGGTTATGATCGGCTCAAGTTTCGCGCGCGCGATAGAAGCTCCGGGTAGAGGTTATCATTGGGGTATGGCTACTTCCAATATGAATTTACCCCGCGGGACCCGTATATATGTAGGAACAACAGGAGCGTTAAAAGAAATTCTTTTCGGGCCTGCTAAAGTGGATGACGGCTCTCAGAATTTAATTGGCGCGTTAAAAACATCAATGGGGTCATTAGGCGCCTCAAATTTAAAAGAAATGCACGATGTGGAAATTATAATAGCACCTTCAATACAGACTGAAGGAAAAATCTTTCAGGTAGGCCAGAGAGTGGGGATGGGAAAATGAATCTTATTAGACATAAGAAGTTAATAAGTATAAAGACTTTTTTAATAATAAAGTATTTGGTGGAAAGAAAGCGAGGGGCCTAATAGGATGAACAGACAGACAATAGTTATATTAGATTTTGGTTCACAATACACACAGTTAATCGCCAGAAGGGTTAGGGAAAATAAAGTTTTTTCTACTATTTTGCCTTATAACGCTTCTATTGAACAGATCAATTCTTTTTTTCCTAAGGGAATAATATTGTCAGGCGGCCCTGCTTCTGTAACCGGTAAAAAGAGCCCCTTACCAGATAAAGGAATATTTAAATTAGGTGTGCCTATCTTGGGGATTTGTTATGGAATGCAGGCTATAACAGAAATGCTGGGAGGAAAAGTAAAAGCTTCCAAAGAAAGAGAATTCGGCAAGGTAGAGTTATTTATAGATGATAATACTAGTTTATTCACGCATATGCCGGGGAATTTTACCTGTTGGGCAAGCCACGGCGATTTGGTAAAAAAACTCCCCGCGGGATTCCGTGTAAGCGCGCATACATTGAATAGCCCTATTGCCGCTATTTCAAACAATAAGAAAAAAATTTATGGAGTTCAATTTCATCCTGAAGTTACCCATACTGAAAAAGGCGGGCAGATATTAGGTAATTTCCTATTTAGGATATGCGGCTGTTTAAGCCGTTGGACGATGAAATCTTTTATTAAAGACAGCATTGCTAATATTAAAAAAACCGTAGGAAAAGATAAAGTTGTATTAGGTTTAAGCGGCGGCGTAGATTCTTCTGTCGCGGCTTTATTAATGCATAAAGCAATTGGGCGCAATGTCAGGTGTATTTTTATTAACAACGGATTATTGAGAAAAAACGAGTCTGAGCATATAATAAGAGTATTCCGTAACACTTTTCATCTTAACCTTGATTACGCTGAGAGAAGCAAGAGGTTCCTTATCCGTTTAAAAGGAGTGACTGACCCTGAGCAAAAAAGAAAGATTATCGGGGAAGAATTCGTAAATGTATTTGAAGAGGAAGCCAAAAAAATAAAGGGAGTAAAGTATTTAGCGCAAGGCACATTATACCCTGATGTAATAGAATCTATTTCTCCCACAGGAGCGCCTTCCAGCAAAATAAAAAGCCATCATAATGTAGGCGGCCTGCCCGCGCATATGAAATTAAAGCTTATTGAGCCTTTAAGAGAATTATTTAAAGACGAAGTGCGCCTGATAGGAAAAGAATTAGGCCTGCCGGAGAATGTCCTTTACCGCCAGCCATTTCCGGGCCCGGGTTTAGCCATACGTATTATCGGAGAAGTTACTCCTGAGCGGCTTGAGCTCTTGCGGGAAGTAGACCGCCGTGTCTTAGAAGAAATAAAAAGTGTCAGTTTATACGACCAAGTCTGGCAGTCATTTGCCGTACTCTTGCCTATAAAGAGCGTGGGAGTTATGGGAGATGAGCGCACATACGAGAATGTAGCGGCTTTGCGCTGTGTCACCAGTATTGACGGTATGACCGCGGACTGGGCAAAGATCCCTTATAATGTCCTTGACGATATTGCTAACCGTATAATCAACGAAGTCAAAGGCGTAAACCGCGTAGTATACGACATTAGTTCCAAACCCCCCGCGACAATAGAGTGGGAATAGGCGAAAAGAGGCCGTAATGAACCTCAAAAATGAATGCGCGCCAAATACCAAAACGTAAACCAATACGATTAAAAGAATATGATTATTCACAATCAGGGTATTATTTTGTAACAATATGTATATATAATAGACAGGAATTATTTGGGACAATATGTAGGGGCGCAATATCTTGCGCCCGTAATGAATACGGGAATATCTGGGAAGAAATCCCGGGACATTATCCATATGCCGTATTGGATGAATACGTAATTATGCCCAACCATATCCATGGGATTATTTATATTAATAATGACAAAATTGGAAATTATAAACGGGCACAAAATATTGTGCCCCTACGTGCGGATAGGAAAATAAAATGAATGAAATAAAATTAAAACCAATAGGGCATGTTAAATATAAGGAAAAATTAGGGAATTATTATGAAAATTTTAGGGATTAATGGAAGCCCGCGTAAAGATGGTAATACCTCTAAAATGATTATGAAGGTATTTGAAGTGTTGAATGCTGAAAATATTCAAACAGAATTTATTCAGCTCGCAGGGGAAAATATTAAAGGCTGCAGCGCGTGTTTTAAATGTATAGAAAATAAAAATAAAAAGTGTGCGCAAACGGATGATGTTTTCAATGAAATTTTTGAAAAAATGATAGAAGCAGATGGTTTTATTTTAGGGTCACCCACATATTTTACAGATGTTACAGCGGAATTAAAAGCTCTTATTGACAGAGCAGGGTTTGTTTCTCGCGCGAATAATAACCTTTTTCGTCATAAATTAGGCGCAGCAGTTGTTGCATTAAGAAGGGCTGGCGGTATACATGCATTTGATACCATTAACCATCTTTTTCAAATAAGTCAAATGTTTATTATCGGTTCGATTTATTGGAATTTAGGGTTTGGACGCGATAAGGATGATGTAGAAAGTGATATAGAAGGAATGGAAAATATGTTAGACCTTGGAAAGTCCATGGCGTTTTTGTTGAAAAAATTAGCAGATAATAAAACCCTAAAGGAGGAATAGATATGTACGAAAATTATGAACGCAATGGAAAAAAGGCATCGGTTCGATCTGATTTAAAGGGAAAACAAAAAGAGTTTTGCATGTGTTGGGATTGTAAAAAATTTAGGCCCGAAGCAGAAAACAAAGGATGTCCTATCATAAAAGATGTACTTGGAATGGCTGCAGAGAAAAATATTATTTTGCCGGTTTGGGAATGCGGAGAGTTTGATGAGAAATAAAAACATCGTGCTAATGAATCAATGCAGATGTCCGTGTTACGTGTGGCAGCTAATCTCGGATTTTGCCTATGGAAAAGCTATTGAGTTCTATGAATTGGGGGGAGTTTATTGAAAAGAATTATTATCTGAATGGAGTGGCTTTGCCAGAGGCATGATTTTATTGTTAAGTCTTCTTCAAAACGCGTTAAATCTATTCGTTGGAAACTGAGAAAAATAATTTAACTGGATACAAAATAAATGCCGCATTCTGAATTTGTACATCTACATTTACACACCCAATACAGCCTTCTTGACGGCGCCTGTAAGATTCCTGATATTCTTGCTTTGGCTAATCAGTACAAGATGGATTCGCTGGCTATAACCGACCACGGCAGTATGTTCGGGGCTGTGGAGTTTTATATGGCCGCTCAAAAGGCTGGGATTAAGCCTATTATCGGCTGTGAAGTGTATGTCGCCCCTAAAAGCAGGCTGGAGAAAACGTTACAGCGCGCCGAAGACGCTTCTTATCATTTAATCCTTTTGGCAAAAGATGAGACAGGGTATTTGAATTTAATGAAGCTGGTTTCTATTGGTTATCTGGAAGGGTTTTATTATAAACCGCGTATTGATAAGCAGGTGCTTTCTCAATATAGCAAAGGCCTTATTGGATTATCCGCCTGCCTTAAAGGAGAAATACCGGTCCTCTTAGAACAAAAAAGGTTTAATGACGCTTTAAAAACAGCGGATGAGTTTTTGAATATTTTGGGTAAGGAAAATTTCTTTTTGGAAATTCAGGAGAATCTTATCCCTGAGCAAAAAATCGTAAATGAAGGTTTGGTTAAAATTTCAAAAGAATTGGGTATCCCTTTGGCCGCGACAAATGATGTGCATTATTTAAAAAAAGAAGACGCGGCAGGCCATGAAGCCCTGCTTTGTATACAGACTCAGGCTACGCTTAATGATGAGAAAAGGCTGAAGTTTCAAACGGATGAATTTTATTTTAAGTCTCCTCAAGAGATGAAAAAGCTTTTTGCCGATTATCCTGAGGCAATCCGCAATACAGTTGAAATAGCAAGCCGCTGTAATTTGGAATTGGAGTTTTCCAGAGTCCACCTTCCGAAATTTGAAACTCCGGCGGGTAAAACCAAAGAAGAGTATCTTCAGGATCTGTGTGAACAAGGTTTAAAAAGCAGGTTTAAAACTGTAACTGAAGATATCCGTCAGAGGCTGGAGCATGAATTAAAGACTATTCAACAGATGGGTTTTGTCAGCTATTTTTTAATTGTCTGGGATTTTATACATTACGCTAAAGCTAATAATATTCCCGTTGGCCCGGGAAGAGGAAGCGCGGCAGGAAGCCTGGCTAGTTATCTTTTAGGTATAACCGATATTAACCCATTAAAGTACGGGCTTTTGTTTGAAAGGTTTCTTAACCCTGAGCGTATCGGACTGCCTGATATAGATATAGATTTTTGTTATGAGAGAAGGCAGGAGGTTATTGATTACGTTACTAAAAAATATGGGCGGGAGAATGTCGCGCAGATTATTACTTATGGGACAATGCAGGCAAAAGCTGTTATCAGGGATGTAGGCAGGGTTATGGGAATGGCTTACGCTGATGTGGACCGTATTGCTAAAATGATTCCTTCCGATTTAGGCACTACTTTGAAAGACGCCCTGCAAAGCGAGCCTGAATTAAATAACCTTTATAAAAATGACCCGCAGATTACGAAGTTGATTAATATTGCTTTATCTCTTGAAGGCTTAAACAGGCACGCGTCTGTGCACGCCGCGGGTGTTCTTATTTCAGATAAACCGCTTAATAATTATATGCCTTTGTTTAAAAGCAATGACGGCCAGATTACTACCGGTTATAGCATGTCTGTATTGGAAAAAATCGGGCTTCTGAAAGTAGATTTTCTGGGGCTTAGGACCCTGACAGTTATTGACCAGACGCTGAAGTTAATTAAGGAAACACAGGGGAAAATAGTAGATATAGATAATATTCCTTTAACTGATAGCAACGCGTATAAATTGTTGTCCAGCGCGCGTACTATTGGAGTGTTTCAGCTTGAAAGTTCAGGGATGCGCGACTTGCTGAAAAAATTGGAGCCGGCAAAGTTTGAAGATTTAATCGCTCTTTTGGCATTATACAGGCCGGGCCCGATTGGCTCAGGGATGTTAGAGGATTTTATCCAGCGCAAACACAACCGTGTTCCGATAAAATACGACCATAAGAAGCTGGAATCTATCCTGAAAGAGACTTACGGGATCATGATATATCAGGAACAGATTATGCAGACAGCTTCAAGCCTGGCGGGATTCAGCTTGAGCCAGGCGGATTTACTGCGCCGCGCGATGAGCAAAAAAATCCCTGAAGTTATGGAACAGCAAAGAATAACTTTTACTCAAGGATGCGCGAAAAACGGGATTAATAACGCGCTGGCGGAAAAAATATTTAATCTGATAGATTATTTTTCCGGGTATGGGTTTAATAAATCTCATTCGTCCGCATACGCGCTGATTTCTTATCGCACAGCCTACTTAAAGGCTAATTACCCTGTTGAGTTTATGTGCGCTTTACTTACTTCTGAACGCGATAATACGGATAAAATTGTGGAATATGTAAATGAATCTATGCGCATGGGGATAAAAATAATCCCTCCTGATATAAATGAAAGCGAGGCTTTATTTAAAGTTGTAGATAAGAATACAATCCATTTTGGATTATTAGCGGTAAAAAACGTGGGTTTGGGCGCTATAGAATCTATTATCGCCGCCAGAAAAAACGGCAAATATGTTTCTTTGGAAGAACTTTGCCGCAGGATAGATTTAAGGTTGGTGAATAAAAAAGTGCTGGAAAGCCTGATAAAATGCTCCGCGCTTGATGTTTTTAAAATGCCCCGCGCGCAGATGGTGGCGGGTTTGGAAAAAGTTTTAGAATTTTCCTCTAGAATACAAAAAGACCGCTCTAAGGGACAGCTTTCATTTTTTGATCAGGACTTAAGCCATGATGGTTTTAAGGAGAACAGTATAAATTTGCTTCAGATAAAAGAATGGCCGGAACCGCAGGTATTGGCTTTTGAAAAAGAAATGATAGGTTTTTATATAACAGGCCATCCTCTTGCCCGTTACGCTTCTGAATTAAAACGTTTTACTTCTACCCATATTTCTAATTTAAGGCAGCATTCTGATGAAGAGGAAATAATGATAGTGGGCCTTATAGCCAAGATAAAGCAGACTTTAACCCGCGCCAAGCAGGAAAAAATGGCAATCCTGAAACTGGAAGATTTGGAAGGTTCTGTTGAATTGCTGGTTTTCCCAAGATCCTTTCAAAAGGTCAGCAGGTATATTTTATTAAATTTAGTAGTTTTAGTTAGAGGAGTGCTTAATTTAAAAGAAGATACTCCGAAAATCATAGTTAATGATTTGTTTCCCATGGATGAGGCGTATAAATTGGTAACTAACGTAAAAATAAACATTACAGGGATTCAGGAAAATCTTTTTGAAAGCTTAAAAAATATATTGGAGTCTAATCAGGGTAAAGTTCCGGTTTTTCTGCATCTAGATACTCCTGCTAAGCCAAAAGTCCAGTTTGTAGTAGGCCATGCCCTTTATATAAGCCCTAACGCGCAATTAATTCAGGAGATAGAGGATTTGTTGGGGAAAGACAGAGTTAGTTTATCGTTATAGTTTCCGTAAAATTTTTATAAATTTTTATAAAACTTATGGATTTTTGTTAAAGAAATGGTATAATTAACCACTATGGAAAAAGAAATTTTAAACAATATATTTTTAGGCAAAAGATTAAAATCCGGTTTTTTTTCTTATATGGTTTTACCGGAAGCTAAATTTTTAGAAGTTAGCTCTTCATTCCTGCGTATATTAGGCGGCCCGCGGAAATCTTCTTTAAAAAAAGAAAAACTTGATAATCTTTTTGCTTATTCTGAAGAAAAAGACAGTTTTTTTTCCGAATTAAAAAATAAGAAAATTGTTAGGTTGTTTGAGGCTGGTTTTAAGCTTAAAGATAATAAAATTATTAATGTGGCAATTACAGCATACCGGAAAGCCGAAAATAAAAAGAATGTAATAATAGAAGGTATTATTGAAGATGTCAGTTCTAAAAAAATTAAAGAAAGGCAGGCATCTTTAGAGAAAGATTTTTTACAAGGGCTATTTGATAATATCCCGGATGCTATTTATTTTAAGGATATTAAAAACCGTATAATAAAAGTAAATAAGTTTTATGCTCAGGGATTAGGTATTAAATCCGGGGATATTATAGGAAAAACAGATTTTTCTTTTTTTCCTCCTCAACAGGCCAAAAAAATGTTTGATGATGACACTTATGTGATAAGTACCGGAAAGCCGATTGTAGGCAAAATCGAGAGGACTTTTCTTAATAACGGCACATGGAATCAGGTTATTACTACCAAAATTCCGATGTATGACCGGCAGGGCAATATAATTGGTACTATGGGTACAACCAGAGATATGACTGCTTATGCCAATTTTGAAAATGAGCGTTTTACTATGCTTATGAACGCGCTGACAGTTTTAGGCAAAGCATTGGAAATGAGAGACCCGTATACTTTTATACATACGCAAAATGTCGCGGCTATTACGGAAAAGATAGGCAGGGCTCTAAATTGGGATGATAACCATATATTAGGTATGCGCTTGGCTGGAGAACTGCATGATTTAGGCAAAATAAGCATTCCATTGGATATTTTAAATAAACCGGGAAAATTAAGTGGTTTGGAGTATCAGTTAATTCAAGAGCATGTAGAAAATTGTTATTCTCTTATAAAGGATATTAAGTTTCCTTTTCCTATTTCTGATATTATCCACCAGCATCATGAACGTTTGGACGGCTCGGGATATCCTTTTGGGATAAAAGATGATAAAATAGTATATGAAGCAAAAATTTTAGCTGTTAGCGATGTTTTAGAGTCCATGGCCAGCCATAGGCCTTATCGTGCGGCGTTAGGCATGGGAAATGCCCTGAACGAATTAGAAACCAATAGCGGAATAAAATATGAGCCTGCTATTGTTGAATTAGTTAAAGACATAGTTAATGAAAATGACGGGCAGGTTTTTTGGTTAGATTCAAATTAAGCGCGGAATTAAGACGCAATTTTGCTTGACACCGTAACTTTTTGCTGGTATTATAGTTGTGAAAATAAATTTAGCAAAAAGGAGGAAAAATGACTAAGAAAGATATAATCCTTAAAGTATCTGACGATACGAATTTAAAACAAATTGATGTTAAGAAAGTTGTGCAAAAAACATTTGATTGTATTATAGAATCTCTTATTAGAGGAGAGAAAATAGAATTGCGTAATTTTGGAGTTTTCAGGTTGAAACAAAGAAGAAGCCGCACTGGCAGAAATCCCCGTACTGGCGAAGTGGTGCCTGTTCCTCCCAGAAAAGTAGTAATCTTTAAACCGGGTTTAGAGATGAAAAAAATGATAAAATAAGCCCTTAAATCTTCCTTTAATAGCATAATATGTTTAAAAAAGTTCCCGGAACTAAAGATATCCTTCCCGTAGAATGCTTTCCTTGGCAAAAGATTGAACAAATAAGCCGTAGAATATTCTCTGTTTATAATTTTAAAGAAATTAGGACTCCGTTAATAGAAGATGTTGTTTTATTTAACCGCTCTTTGGGGCAGGCAACTGAAATTGTCCAGAAACAGATGTTTTTGATAAATAATAAAGAAGATACTTACGCTCTACGGCCTGAAGGCACGGCTTCAATCGTGCGCGCTTATATTGAAAATAACCTTCATAAAACAGACGGTTTCCTGAAAATGTATTATATCGGACCGATGTTTAGGCTGGAACGCCCGCAGAAAGGCCGCTTGCGCCAGTTTCATCATCTGGGTTGTGAAGTTATCGGCTCAGCAGACGCGAATCTGGATGTTGAGGTTATTTCTTTAGCTGACAGCTTGTTAAAAGCTTATGGTATTGAAGGGTATAAGATTAAAATTAACAGTTTAGGATGTGCTGGCGATAAACAAAAGCTAAGTGAAATTTTAAAACAGGGATTAAAAAATAATTTAAGCCAGCTTTGTGAAGACTGTAAATCAAGGTTTGAGCGCAATGTCTTGAGAATTTTAGACTGTAAGAATAAATCTTGTCAGGAAACAGTTGTTAAATTAAATATTCAGGACAGTTATCTTTGTGAGGAATGTAACGGGCATTTTGAAAAAGTAAAATCGGGTTTAGATTTGTTGAAAGTTAAATATGAAATATGCCCTTTTTTAGTTAGAGGGCTGGATTATTATACACGCACAGTATTTGAAATTCAACACAATGAGTTAGGTTCGCAGGACGCGATAGGGGCAGGCGGCAGGTATGACAATCTGGTTAAAGAATTGGGAGGCCCTGAATTAGGCTCCATAGGTTTTGCTTTTGGTATTGAAAGGTTACTATTAGTCACAAATCATAAGTCAGAAGTCAAAAGTCAGGATGAAAATTTAGTTTATCTAGCTGGCTTGGGAGAGGAAGCCAAAATTCAGGTTATGCTTATTTTGGGTCAGCTGCGTAATTCAGGGATTATTTGCGATACTGATTATGAAAGTAAGTCTTTAAAAGGCATAATGCGCAAAGCAAATGATTTAGGCGCGAAATATATGCTTATTATTGGAGAAGATGAGTTAAAAAAGTCTGTAGTGACTGTTAAAAACATGTCTTCAGGGGAACAAAAAGAAGTTCAGAGGGATAAATTATTGGAAGAATTAAAATCAGGTAATCAGTAAATTTAAAATCTTTTATTACGTATTACCATTTACCGATTACGGATTACGGTATTTTAAACAGGAGTTTCAATGTTACGGACACATAATTGCGGGCAGTTAAATTTAAACAATGAAGGGCAGGAAGTAATTCTTTGCGGCTGGGTGGCAACCCGTAGAGACCACGGAAAATTAATTTTTATCGATATACGCGACAGGTCAGGGATGGCGCAGGTAGTGTTTTTGCCTAAAGACTGCCCTGAGGCATATAAAAAAGCGCAGGATTTAAGAAGTGAATTTGTTATAAGAGTTAAAGGTAAAGTTAACAAAAGGCCCGGGAATACTGTTAATGCTAAGTTATCTACAGGAGAAATAGAGATTCTTGCTTGCGATCTGGAGATATTAAACCCCAGCCTTACGCCTCCGTTTGAAATAGAAGGTGAAGCTGAAATAACCGAAGAGATGCGGCTTAAATACCGCTATCTTGATTTAAGAAGAAAAAAAGTATTGAATAATTTTATTCTTCGGCATAGAGTATATGAGATTATCCGTTCTTTCTTAAACAGCCGCGATTTTATAGATTGTGAAACCCCGATTCTTACTAAGTCTACGCCTGAAGGCGCGAGAGATTATTTGGTGCCTTCACGGGTTAACGCTGGACAGTTTTTTGCCTTACCGCAGTCGCCTCAGTTATTTAAACAGATATTAATGGTGGCTGGCATTGAAAAATATTACCAGATCGCCAAGTGTTTTCGTGATGAAGACTTGAGAGCCGACCGTCAGCCTGAGTTTACCCAGCTGGATATGGAAATGTCATTTGTAAACGAAGAAGATATTTTTACTGTAATAGAAGAACTGATGCGTGAGATTTTTTTATCAGCCAAGGGAATAGAATTAAAAATACCTTTTAAACGCATGCCTTATGAAGAAGCAATGAAGAACTATTCAAATGACAAGCCTGATTTAAGAAAAGAGTTGGGTTGTGATTACGCTTTTGTCTGGGTAACGGATTTTCCGCTATTTAAATATAATAATGAAGAAAAACGCTGGGAAAGCGAGCATCATCCGTTTACTTCGCCAAGAAAGGAAGATATTGAGTTGTTAGAAAAATCTCCGGAAAAAGTCATGTCGCGGTCCTATGATTTAGTCCTTAATGGTATAGAGATAGGCTCGGGATCCATAAGGATACATGAGCAGAAATTACAGGAGAGAATTTTTAATGTTATCGGGATAAGCCTGGAAGAAGCGATTAGGAGATTTGGTTTTCTTCTCGAGGCTTTTCAATATGGTGCTCCTCCGCATGGAGGGTTTGCTTTTGGGCTGGACAGGCTGCTTGCGGTTTTAGCGGCAGAATTAAGTATCAGGGAGGTTATAGCTTTTCCTAAAACCAGCCAGGCGGCTTGTTTATTGACAGGCGCGCCTTCTGATGTGGATGAAAAACAATTGAAGGAATTAAATATATCCATAAAGAAGAAATAGGGTATTATTATGCGAAAAAGCAGGCCGGGTAGTATAATTGTTGTGGGATGGGTAACTATAATTTTGGGTGTTTTTAGTTTTTTGTATACTTTAAGAATACCTGCTTATTATAACGCGTTTATTAAAGCTTCTAATGAATTTAATTTGCTGTTAAGCATAATAGTTTCTTCTTTTGTGACTATTGTGTATTTAGTATGCGGTATAGCGATTTTATGCGGGAAAAATTGGGGCAGGTTTAGTTATATTATTTTCGTGGGATTCATAACTGCTATTACTTTATTGAGTAATAACTTTTCGGTTATTAATATTCCATATGTCTTTTTATATTGTATATTTATATTTTTATTACTGAGGCCGGAAGCGGGAAAATTTTTTAAGCCAGGAAAAAATAAGGATATTTTATAGTGTCTGCCCCGATGCCGCATCGGGGCCTGCGAAAAATCATTGCGGATTTTTTTTGATAACATAGGAGCAATTATATTTTACCCCGATGTCGCTTTATTCTTCGGGGGTAAGTAAAATCCTTGATGATTTTACTCGAAAAAAAAGGGGGCGGGGATGAAAATAAAGTTTTTGAGTTATTTGATAATATTATCTTTTATCCTTTCAGGCTGCGTAACCAGGACATATAAAGTAGTCAGGGACAGGGTAGATCAGGATTTAGAAACCGGAAACCGAGGTTATTTAATGGGGAAGTCAACAGCTTCTTTTGATAACAAAGAAAGGAAATTAACCCGGACTACGCGGGTTGTAGAAATTGAAATCCTTTCCCCATCGGAAATGAAAAAAAAATTAAAGAAGAAAAAATCAAAAGGAAAGGTTCAGGAAGAACAGCTTTATCAACAGCCGGAAGATGTTCAAGTAGAACAGATAACTGAGATTGAAGAAGTTGTTGAATCTGAACCAGCCCAGTCAGGGCAGGGTTTTAAAAATTATACCGTGGAGAAAAATGATACTTTGCAGAAGATATCTCAGAAATTATATGGCACTACAAAAAAATGGAATAAAATATTTGAAGCGAATAAAGATATTTTGAGCGCCCCTAATAAAATATACCCCGGACAGGTATTAAAAGTTCCGGTTTACGAAGAAAAAGAAAATTTAAAATAACATATGGAAAATAAGATAAAAATAGAAACTCAAGAAGAAGCCCGGCTGCTTTTCGGGCATCACGATGAGAATGTTAAAATAATAGAAAAGGAATTTAAAGTAAAAATTTCTCTGAGGGAGGATTGTTTAAAAATCAGCGGAATAAGCAGGAATATTAAAAGTGCCGCTGAGGTAATCCATGCTATTTTAAAGGAGCTACGTGAAGGAAAAAGTATTTTAGAAAAAAATGATATATATGATTTGATGAAAATAAAAAGTAATAACAAGGTTTATAATCCTGAACAATCAAAAGTTGATGTTGTTGAAAGTTTTTCTTTTAAACAAATTGGCCCTAGGACAAAAGGGCAATGTGAATATGTAGAGGCTATAAAAGAATATGATATTGTTTTTGGTTTAGGCCCTGCGGGAACAGGCAAGACTTATTTGGCCATGGCTTCTGCTGTAGAGGCATTAAAGAATCAACAAGTCCGTAGAATTATTCTTACCCGGCCTGCTATTGAAGCTGGAGAATCTCTGGGGTTTTTACCGGGAGATATGGCTGAAAAAATATCTCCTTATGTCCGGCCTCTTTATGACGCGATTTATGATATGATGGACGCCGATACTATAGAAAAATACCTTGAAACAGGGATTATAGAAGTGGCTCCGTTGGCATATATGAGAGGCAGGACGCTAAATGATGCTTTTATTATTATGGATGAAGCGCAAAATGCTACCGCCGAGCAGATGAAGATGTTTTTAACGCGCCTTGGTTTTTATTCAAAAGCGGTTATCACAGGTGATATTACCCAGAGCGATTTACCGAATGCCAAGCCCGCGGGGTTGATTCAGTCTCAAGAATTATTAAATAATATTGAAGGCATAAAATTCATTTATTTAACCGGCTCAGACGTTGTTCGGCATCCTTTGGTTCAAAAAATTATACAGGCATATGACAAGAATGCTGGTAACAGGTAGGATTAAATTTATTCTGGGGGCAGTCCTTATATTTTTCGTTAGTTATCTGATGAAAGTTAACTTTGTCGTGCCGATTTTGCTGCTCAGCCTTGGCCTCTTTTTAAAGTTAACACAAAAACATAATGATCTTAGAAGCTATAACCTTTTGGATTTAGGTTTACTTTTTGTGATTATTTTTACATCTGCTTATTTTATCATCCATCAGGCTCAATCCGTGTTCTATATCCCTTTTTGTGTCATCCCTATGTTATGTGTATTATTATTTAATGAATTATATGTTTCGTTATTACTTACAATAGCTGCTTCTTTATCTATTGGTTCTATAGCAGGGGGTAATTTTAACCTTGGGCTTTTGTTCTTAACCAGCGGGGTGATTTCAAGTATGCTGGTTTATGGGGCAAGGAAACGCAGTGTAATTATCCGTACGGGATTTATAATAGGTTTTATACAGGCGCTGACTTTGTTGTTTATTGAGAATTTTCAGATTCAGTATTGGGGTAGTTATTCCATTCTTTTTACAAACGGCATTGCCTGTGCCATTATTGTGGTAGGCATATTGCCGGTTTTTGAATACCTTTTTAAGACAGTCACTAATATCAGCCTTTTAGAATTAGCTGATTTTAACCATCCTCTTTTACAGCGTATGATTCTGGAAGCTCCCGGTACTTATCATCATAGCCTTATAGTCGGCAACCTTTCTGACGCTGCCTGTCAGGCTATTGGCGCTAACGCTTTATTGGCCCGGATAGGCGCTTATTATCATGATATAGGCAAACTCTCCAAGCCGGAATATTTTAGTGAAAATCAGGCGGCTAATTTAAAAACAAAACATGATGAATTAGCTCCGTCAATGAGTAAACTGGTCATTATGAACCATGTTAAAGAAGGCGTTGAACTAGCCAAGAAATATAAGCTTAATGCCCGGCTGATTGATTTTATTCAACAGCATCACGGTAATAGCCTGGTTTATTATTTTTATAGGAGAGCCCTGGAAAATTCTGATCAGGATCAGGAAGTTGCAGAGGAAGGTTTTCGTTATTCCGGCCCAAAGCCTAAAACAAAAGAGGTCGCTGTGGTGTTATTAGCGGATTCAGTAGAAGCGGCCACTAGGACTTTAAAAGAACCCAGCCCTGCCAGCATTGAAGAAATAGTGCATAAAGTCATAAATAATAAATTTATTGACGGACAGCTTGATGAGTGTGATTTAACTTTAAAAGATATGGAAGAAATCGCGGAAGTTTTTATTAGAATATTAAGCGGTATATATCATAGCCGTATAACCTATCCGGAAAATTCCAAATAAAACCGCCCGAAGCAAGGCGCATGCTTCGTATATAATTTGAATGATAATTAATATAGTTAATTACCAGAAAAAAATTGATTTTTCTGCCGTATTAAAGGCTAAGATAAGAAAAATCGCGCGGTATGCCTTAAATACTAAAAAAATAAACAAGAAAATCACCCCGATGTTACGCCGGGGTGATAACCATAAAAAAGGCGTTATTACTATTTGTTTTGTAAATAATAAAATTATCAAACAGTTGAATAAGAAGCATCTTGGTAAAAACTACCCTACAGACGTAATAGCGTTTAATATGCCTCTCGTAAAATCTAGGTTTAACGCGGAAATAGCCATTTCTACTGATACAGCAGTGTCTAATGCGAAAAGATATAAAACATCAGTTATATATGAATTACTTCTTTATGCCGCGCATGGTATTTTGCATACTATTGGATACGATGATAAGACTAAAAAACAAATGGAGATAATGCATAAAAAGGAAATAAATATTTTAAATATCGTAATCCGTAATCGGTAAATGGTAATTCGTAATAAAAGATTTTGAAATTACTGATTACGATTTACGGATTACCGATTACAGCTTTTATCATGTCCATTCATAAAGCAGAAGCGATAGTATTGAATAAATTTGATTTTCGCGAGACTTCAATTATTGCCAATTTTTACACCAGAGAATATGGGAAAATAAGCGGTGTCTTAAAGGGCATAAGAAAAGAAGCCAAGAAGTTTGCCAGCACAGTAGAGCCTTTTTCATACAATGAGATAGTATTTTACAAAAAAAGAAATACCAGCCTGCATCTTGTCAGCCAGTGTGATTTGAAAGATAATTTTGACGGAATAAGGATAAACATGCTTAAAATAGGCACAAGCAGTATGATATCAGAATTAATAAATATGGTTTGCCTTGAAGAAGACCCCAATGAAAATATATTCAATTTAGCTGTTTTGAGCTTTAAGGAGCTGGAGAAGAATGTTGATTCAGATAAGATAATGATGATTTTTAAGATTAAGCTGCTGGCTTTTTCAGGTTTTAAGCCGCATTTTGATTCTTGTGTTTCCTGCGGTAATAGGCTGATAGGAGAATCTAAGTTTAGCGTTATTATGGGAGGGTTATTGTGCCCGGGTTGTTATAATAAGGATATCAAAGCAAGGTCTATTTTTAGGGGGACGGTCGCGTCTATACTTTATATTGAAAGGAATGATTTTAAGAATAACCTTAATTTAGGAATGAATCCCCAGATAAAAAAAGAATTAGGTTTTGTTTTAAATTCTTTTTTAAGTTTTCATTTAGGTAAAAAGCTAAAATCCGAGACGATAGTTAATAATTTAAGGGGATATAGTTGAAATCCTGTGAGGAAATTTTGGTTCTTTCGTAAATATTGTGAACTTTAGCGTTCTCCCCCTTGTTTTGTATTCTTTATCTGCTGAGGCATTCGCGAAAAAGTTTTTCGGCGGCTGCGGAACTCGCCCGCCGGCTCTTACGAGCCAGGACGGGCTCAAACA
>JBDRLG010000140.1:0-4754 GCA_043813255.1 Candidatus Omnitrophota bacterium | reverse complement strand
TGAAGTATAAAAACCTATAAGCATTATTGAAAAGAAACCTGCTCCATAGTATAAGCACATAAAAATTCTCTTACGATAATTTTTAAGTATACTACGGAGTTAATAATGTGAAGTATAAAAACCTATAAGCATTATTAAGGAGTTTTTTATGTCTGAGTGGAGTCCTGCTGTGGAATGTCCTAAATGCGGGAGTCAAGATACCCGTTTTGTTGAGCCTCATTATGAGGCGTCAATTTATGAATGCCTTGTTTGCGGGTGCCGTTTTGAAATAATTGATAACGATTAAATGCTATAAGAAATGGAGGATTCATATGAGAAATTTAATAGTTTTTATTTTTATATCCCTTCTATTGTCTTTTGTTTTCGTGAATAATTCTCAAGCCAGGATTAGGCAATACATTAACCCTTATGATATATCTCAAATAGAATGGCAGTTGTTAAATTGGACTGCTGCATGGCGGGATACTACTACTCCAGCATTCCCTTTTACATTGGAAAGAATGGAGTATGATAGGACAAAACGGAAAGTGATTATTTACCTTCAGGGAAAATCAGAATTTGCTACTGATGAAAATTTGCGCAAATCAATAGATGGTATCGCTTCGTTATTTAACCAGAAATTCCCTGAATTTAATCCTAAAGAAGACATGATTGTTTATTATTCCCTTATTTCCCCAGAAGGCAATAAAACGGTTCCTATCAAATATGAAAACGGCAGTTTTATAAAACAACAAGATAATTCGCAGCAATCGCTGCCGGATATTATTTCCCCGTAAGTATGAAAATCTCTTGCAAATGAATCGCAATTATGATATTTTAATATACTATCCTACCGCTATCCCGAATTTTACCTGCCTGTTAGCAGACAGATAATAGAAATTATTTCGGGAGTATATTATTAACTACTTTTTGATATAAGGTTTATAATGATATGCCATTAATACAATTAACAGATGACAGTTTTAAAAAAGATGTTTTAGAATCTGATTTGCCGGTTCTTGTTGATTTCTGGGCACCTTGGTGCGGCCCTTGTAAAATGATCGGGCCTATTATCGAAGAACTTACTAAGGAATTTGATAAACAATTAAAGGTAGCTAAGATTAATATTGATGAAAACCCAAAGACTGCAACTATATATGGTGTGATGTCAATTCCCACCTTAATGTTTTTCAAAAAAGGGAAAGTCGTAAATCAATTAGTAGGTGCTTTGAGTAAAGCTGAACTTAAAAGGAAGATACAGGAAAATCTATAATATCAGTAATCAGTAATCGGTAAATCGTAATTAGAAACTAAAAAATTGCCTTTAGCGATAATGCTCATGAGTGATTTTCAGTTATGAGCAGAGTAGTATATATTTTTCTGTGAAAATCTTTCCTGATTTTTTTACTAATTACTAATTAGCGAATTATAATGAAACGTATATTTATTGCGGCTACTAAGCAAAATGATGGCAAAACAACTGCTTCTTTGGGGTTAATTTCTAATTTTCAGAAGCAATTTAAAAAAGTCGCTTTTATTAAGCCTATAGGGCAGCGTTATTTAGAGGAAGAAGGCATTAAAATAGATGAAGATTCAGTATTAATTGAAGAAGTATGTAAGATTAAATGCGGCCTTAAGGACATGAGCCCTATAGCAGTAGAAAGGGGTTTTACAGAGAAATATATTAGTAAGCCGGATAAGAGAGTCATAACATCTAAAATTAAAGAAGCTTTTAAAAGAGTATCCGCGAAGCAGGATTTAGTTATTATTGAAGGCACAGGCCATGCCGGCGTAGGTTCGGTGTTTGATCATTCTAACGCCGCGGTTGCCAGGTTATTAAATTCCAAGGTTATTATTATTTCTTCAGGCGGGGTAGGAAGGCCTATTGATGAAATAGTATTGAATAAAGCGCTTTTTGACAGGGAAGGGGTAAAAGTCTTAGGAGTGATTATTAATAAGATTTTACCAAGTAAATTTGACAGGATAAGCCAAATGGTAAGGAAGGGGTTGGAAAGAAAAGGCATAAAAGTTCTAGGGGTTATACCTTATGACCCTGCACTTTCAATGCCGAATATAAAACAAATCCTTGAAGAAACAGACTATGAGCTGGTTTCCGGGAAAGCATTCTTGGATAATCTTGTTGTACGTGTGATTGTAGGCGCTATGAAATCTAAAGATGCGATTAAATATATTGTGGATGGTAGTTTATTGATAACGCCCGGTGATAGAGAAGATATTATCAAGACTGCTTTGGAGTGTTTTGTTGACGCAGATAAAAAGCAGCTTAAAATATCCGGAGTGGTTTTAACCGGAGGTATAATGCCGGAACAAGATATATTGGAGCAATTAAATAAGGCTCAGGTTCCTGTGCTATTAGCTAAATCTGATACTTATGATGTAGCGTCTTGTGTTCATGATTTAACTATTAAGATAAGGCCGCAAGATAAGGCAAAAATAAATACTGTTGTTAAAATGATTAAAGAGAATGTAGATTTAGATAGTATATTGAAAGGGATGTAATATGAATATAATAGAAAGGATACATAATAAAGCAAAATCTAATTTAAAGACAATTGCTTTGCCGGAATATGATGATAAGCGCGTTATAGAAGCAGCAAAGATTATTGAAGCAGAAGGTATTGCCAATGTTTTATTAATGACTAAAGATAGAATTAATCTTGATGATAAACAAAAGTATATTGAAGAATTCTATCAATTACGCAAAGCAAAGGGTATAAGTATTGACGCGGTAAAAGAATTATTTGAAAAAGATACGCTTTATTACACAGCGATGATGGTTAGAGAAGGAAAAGCTGATGGTTTTGTGGCAGGAGCCAGCCATACAACTGCGGATATTGCCAGAGCATCTATTCACTGTTTAGGGATTGATCCGAAAATAAATATTGCCAGTAGTTGTTTTATTATGGCTGTGCCCGATTGTCCTTATGGAGAGGGTGGGGTGTTTATTTTTGCTGATTGCGGTATAGTGCCTGATCCTAATGCAAGACAATTGGCTTGTATCTCTGTAGCTTCAGCGGAATTGGCAGGCAGGGTTTTATCTATACCACCGAAGGTGGCATTATTAAGTTATTCTACTAAAGGTTCAGCAAAGTATAAATCAATAGAAACAATAAAAGAAGCGCTGGAAATGATTAAGAAAATGGCTCCGGATTTGTTAGTTGATGGAGAATTACAGGTTGACGCGGCGATTGTTCCGGAAGTAGCAAAAATAAAATATCTTGATAGTCCTGTAGGAGGAAAAGCTAATGTATTGATATTCCCGGATTTGGAAGCCGGAAATATTGGATATAAATTGGTACAGCGTTTAGCTAAGGCCCGGGCATTGGGGCCTTTGTTGATAGGCCTTAATAAACCTTGCAGTGATTTATCCAGGGGATGTTCTGTTGAGGATGTAGTAGATTGTGTCGCGGTAATAGCCATAAGGGCGCAATAATAAGGGAGCGTATAGTGTATAGCGTTTAGCGTATAGGAGAAATTTTTAAAAACTATCCGCTATCCGTTATCCGCTCTACGCTATTCGCTACACTATGAAAATATTAGTTATTAACAGCGGAAGTTCATCTATAAAATATAAGATTTTTTGTATGCCCGAAGGGGAATTATTATCCAAAGGGTTAATTGAACATATTGGAGAAAAAGGTTCTAAAATTCAAAATCATCACAGCGGCTTGAAGTTGATATTGGAAAAATCAAACCATGTTTCTTTAGTAGGGCATCGCGTTGTTCATGGGGCTGAAGAATTTAGGGAACCGGTAATAATAGATGGGAATGTTATCCGTAAAATAAAACAATGTTGTTCTTTGGCTCCTTTGCATAATCCGGCTAACCTTATGGGAATATTAGCCTGTAAAAAATTATTGCCGGGAATAAAACAGGTAGCAGTATTTGATACGGCTTTTCATCAAACGCTGCCCGATTACGCGTATATTTATGGCCTGCCGTATGCTTATTATAAAAAATTCGGGGTAAGAAAATATGGTTTTCATGGCACAAGCCATGAATATGTCGCTTATGAAGCGGCTAAAATTTTAAAAAAGCCGATTGAACAGTTAAAAATAATCACTTGCCATTTGGGTAATGGTTGTAGTATTACCGCTGTTGATAAAGGAAACTCTATAGATACCAGTATGGGGCTTACTCCTCTTGAAGGATTGATAATGGGGACTAGGTGCGGAGATATTGACCCTGCTTTGGTTACTTTCCTTATGCGCAAAGCTAAACTTGATGCTGACGGAATGGATAGTATTTTAAATAAGTCAAGCGGGCTTAAAGGAATTTCAGGCATTAGCAATGATATGAGGGTATTGGAAAAGAAGGCTAAATCGGGCAATGTTAAAGCCAAGCTTGCAATAGATATTTTTATTTACCGTATAAAAAAGTACATAGGAGCATATATTGCTGTTATGGGTAATTGTGACGCTTTAGTGTTTACCGCTGGCATAGGAGAGAATCAGGATAGTATCAGAGAAAGGGTTTGTGAAAATATATTTGCTAATTTTAAGAGAAAACCAAGAGTATTAGTAGTCCCTACTAATGAGGAGTTGATGATAGCAAGGCAGGCTTATAAATTGGTCCAGCCCGCGGGGGCTGGATAAATTAGAGAATAAAAAATCTGGTTCTTTCGTAAATATTGTGAACTTTAGCGTTCTCCCCCTTGTTTTGTATTCTTTATCTGCTGAGGCATTCGCGAAAAAGTTTTTCGGCGGCTGCGGAACTCGCCCGCCGGCTCTTACGAGCCAGGACGGGCTCAAACA
>JBDRLG010000139.1:0-19293 GCA_043813255.1 Candidatus Omnitrophota bacterium | reverse complement strand
TAGTGTCATTCAGACTGTGTCGTAATTGCATTTTTGGTAGCCGCTCCGTAAGCGGAGCGTTTTACCAGCGTCGGAAACGCAACCTAAAGGTTGCGGCTACCGCGTTAAAATATGGATTGCGACACAGTCTGATTGCGAGCGAAGCGAAGCAATCTTAACGACGGAAGATTGCTTCGTCACTTCGTTCCTCGCAATGACACGCTATTGGCATCTCAAAAACATTTTACCGGCGATAACAATTATCATAATTTGGACACAAGTGTTGTGAGTGGTTAATTAACTACTCACAACTCACCATTTAACTATTTTTATACAGCCTCTGCCAAGGCAAACATTAAATCTGCCTCTGCTACTACTTTGCCGTCTACATAAGCTTTGCCATGGACCTGGCCTGTCCTTAATTTTATTTTTCCTACCACCACATCAAAAACCAGCTGGTCTCCCGGCACGACTGTTTTTCTGAATTTTACGTTGTTAATTGCCATAAAATAAGCCAGTTTTCCTCTGTTCTCTTCAGGAGACAACATCATGATGCCGCCGACTTGAGCCATTGCCTCAATTATTAAAACTCCGGGCATAACCGGTTTTCCCGGGAAATGGCCTTTAAAAAAGTAATCGTTTATGGTTACGTTCTTTATACCAACTGCGTGCTTGCCTCTTTCCATTGCTATTATTCTATCCACAAATAAGAACGGGTCCCTGTGAGGAAGCACTTTCATAATCATTGAGGCGTCTAACTGCTCATTTTCCTGCGGCCGGTAATTTATGCCAATGCCTCCTGACAAATTTTTTTCTCTCTGCTGGGCCATTTTCTTTACCAGTTTTATATTCAGGGAATGCCCGCTTCTTAAAGCGATAATATGGCCTTTTATCGGGTATCCCAGAAAATATAGGTCTCCCATTAAATCGCAGATTTTATGCCGGACAAATTCGTCTTCAAAACGCAGTTTATTTTTTATTACTCCGTTTTTACCGACGACAAGAGTATTATCGTAATTAGCGCCCCTTCCAATGCCTTTTTGCTGAAGCTCATTAGCTTCTTCTTCAAGGCAAAAAGTGCGCGCGGAAGCAAGTTCAGTTTTAAATACTTCCGGGCTGTCTATATCAATTACTTTAAATTGCGTCTTAAGATAAGCATGGTTATACTCTAGTGTGTAGGAAATTTTAAACCCGTCATAAGGCAAAGCTACTATTGAAGAATTTTGTTCTTCAATAAATATAGGCTCTCTGACGACAAAACAACCGCGTTCTTTCTCCTGTTCTTTTATCCCTGCTTTTGTAATTACCTCAACAAAATTTATACTGCTGCCATCTAATCCCGGCACTTCATCGCTATCTATCTCTATATTAAGATTATCTACGCCTAAACCTGACAACGCGGCCATCAGATGTTCAATTGTATGCATTTCCACATTGTCTTTTTTTATGGAACTGCGGCGCAAACTGCGCGGCTGCTGAATAGCATTTTCAACTGATGCCTTAATTACCGGTTTTCCCGGCATGTCTACGCGAATAAAATTAATCCCTGTACCTTCGCTGGCTGGCTTAAATACCATATTTACTTTATTGGCTGTATGTAAGCCTGTACCACTGATAATAAATTCTTTTTCTATTGTTCTTTGCTTATCCATTTTATTAGCGTATAGCGGATAGCGTGCGGCGTATAGGGGAAAAATTTATTTTTATTATTTTTCTATCCGCTATACACTCTACGCTTTCTCCGAAGGCGAATCCGCCTATGGCGGAAAAAGTTAATATTTATTTTTCTCCAATTCTTCTATTTTCTTCTTTAATTCTTTGATAGTTTCATAAAGTTTTGGCAGATTTTGCACACAGGCGTTTACACGCTTTGCAATATTATGAGGCTTAGCAGGATAACCTGAAACAAGGGTATTGGGCGGTACTGATTTAGTTACGCCGCCTTGCGCGGCGACAATTGCTCCGTCGCCGACTGTTATATGCCCAACAAGGCCGGCTTGGCCGGCAAGAGTCACGCCTTTTCCGATAACAGTGCTTCCGGAAATTCCTGCCTGCGCGACAACAATGGAATTTTCTCCGATAACCACATTATGCGCGATCTGAACAAGATTATCTATTTTAACCCCTTTGCCGATGACTGTTTTATCAAAACGCGCGCGGTCAATGGTAACATTAGAACCGATATCTACGTCATCTTCAATAACAACTGTTCCTATTTGAGGTATGCGCTGATGCACGCCTTTTATATTGGCAAAACCAAAACCATCTGAGCCTATAACTGTGCCGCTGTGTATTACTACCCGGCTGCCGATAACTACAAATTCCCGAATAGACACATTTGGGTAAATTAACGTTCCAGAGCCTATCTTTGTATGATGCGCTATATAACAGCCGCCGTAGATTATAGTTTTATCCGCTATAGATACATCGTCCTCTATAATAGTATACGGCCCAATAGCGGCATCTTTTCCTAATTTTACATCTTTGCCTAATATTACAGTGGGATGTATACCGTTAGGATGCTTTGTTTGCGCGGGAGCAAAAAGAGAAACGGCTTTTGCGAATGCTAAAGACGGATTCTCCGCGCGGATAATCGGCTTGGAAAGGCTTTTGACATCAAGAGAAGTAATAATTGCCGAGGCGTTTGTTGTATCGGTAAACGGCAGGTATTTTGGGTTTGCCAAAAAAGTAATGTCCCCCGCCTGAGCCTCTTTTATACTACAGACTCCAGTAATAATAACATTGCGATCTCCTGCTACTTCTCCTGAAACAAATTCAGCTATTTCTTTTAAAGTTTTTTGCATCAATATACGCGCTGGTTGAATAATTATTTTTTAGATTTATAGCCTTTAGTCAATATCTCTATAACTTTAGTTGTAATATCAAGGCTCTTATCCTGATAAACAAGAACCCTGTCATTAAATACCATAGAATACCCCTGTTTAGCGGCATACTGCTTTACTGCTTCTTCTATATCCTTAAGTATTTCTTTCATTCTTTCATCTTGGTCTTTGCGTAAATTCGTTTGATTTTCACGGTCATAATCCTGCAGGCTTTTTACTTTCGCGTCTATCTCGCCTTTTTTGGCTTCTTTTTCTTTGTCATTAAGTAAATTGAGTTTATCCTGCAGTTTCTTAATTTCATCTACTCTCTTTTCTCTTTCTTTAGTGTATGTTTCTTCTTTGCCGCTTAAAACTTTATCGTAATCTTTGGTTTTCTTATATTCGCTAAAAATCTTGCTAAGGTCAACATATCCAAATTTATCCGCCGCGAATGATACTCCTGTAAAAACTGTCACCGCAAAAAACACTCCCGCTAAAACCAACCCTGCCTTTTTCATTTCTCTTCCTCCTGTTTTAATGAATCTATCAAAAATTCCAATTACCAATAAACGGGCACAAAATATTGTGTCCCTACGTTTAAAACCCATGGCTTACACTAAAGTGAAGGCGCCCGTTTCCTTTTTTATCTTCGCCCTCCGTTTTATTTAAAGGAAAGCCATAGTCCAGCCTTATCGGGCCAATCGGCGTTTTAAGCCGTATACCTAAACCCATACCCGCTTTAAGATCATCTAATGTTATATCGCTGGCCTTGCTCCAGACATTTCCTATATCATAAAAAGCCGCGCCTTTAATAAAATCAAATACGGGATAAGTATATTCTATATTTCCAATTAACAATGAATTCCCGCCAAGCGGGTCGCCGGAATCTGGATCCATAGGCCCGATATTACGTTCTTTATAACCGCGTATACTATCCGCGCCTCCGGCAAAGAATCTTTCATATATCGGAACGCTATCACTGTCATCATATACTTCGACAAAACCTGCTCTTGCCCTTATCTCCAGGACTGAATCACGTATACAAGGAAAATAATGAGAAGCCCTGCAGGTGGCTTTCCAAAAATCTTTGTCTCCAGCTAACGGGCCTCCAGCTATAGTATAAGAGCCATTTAAAACATTACCTCTTAAAGTATCAAATATATTATTTCTTGAGTCATAAGTAACATTTAACATAGCAGAGCTGATATTATTTTTTCCTGCCTCATCTTTTAATGCCTGAGTAGCATCAGTGGATATATCACTGATATCTATATTCTCATACCTATAAACAAAATCCGCCCGCGTGTATTCTGTAAGCTCCCTGCCTAAACGTAAATCCCCTCCGGTAACTTTTTCATTATACCCATAACCAACATCTGTATCACGGTCATGTTCGCGTTTATAACCGTCAAAACCAAAAGATACCGGATAATCAAAAAGCCACGGCTCGGTAAAACTTAAATCAAAACCATCTGTGATACTTCCAAAAGACGCTTTGAACCTTAAATTCTGCCCGCCTCCGGTAAAATAAGGAAAATTCTTCCAGTCAAAATTCTTTTGTTCAATTTCAAAAAAACCTACCAGCTGATCTACAGTGCTATAACCGCCGCCAAAACTAAACGAACCTGTTTTGGTTTCCTTAACATCTACTACTAAATCTTTTTTATTAGGATCGGGAGTATCTTCTGTATCATAACTTACGCTGTCAAAAAATCCTAAATTCCCAAGGCGCTCTTTACTGCGCTTTAATTTATCCCCATCAAAACGGTCGCCGGGCTTTATCTTAAGTTCACGCCGTATTACCAAATCTTTAGTTTTAACATTTCCTTTAACTTTAATTTTATTTACATAAGTAATATCATTTTCTATTATATCGTATTCCACATTTACTCTGCCAGTCAGGGGGTCTACTACGGTTATATCGCGCACCTGCGCGGAAATATAACCTTGGTCAAAATACAATCCTTGAATGTTAGATAAATCTTTTTTAACCGCGTCTTGGCTAAAAATTTTATCAGGGACTATTTCTGTTATTTTTGATAAAATCAATTTATCAGTAATATCTTTATTACCGCGGATAACAACACTGCCTACTAAATATTTCTTACCCTCTACTACCTTTATAGTAATATACAAAAATGGCTGTTTAGGGTCAGTTTTAATGTTATATTCTGCCGCGGCATCCACAAAACCATTTTTTCTGTAGAATGCTTTTACTCTCTTAATATCTTCCTTTAATACCTCTTCTTTTAAGATTCCGGCGTTAAACAACCATGCTCTTTTTGTTTTAATCAATCTTAAAATTTTTGCCGCGGGGAAAGATTTATTCCCTTCCACAAGAATATCTTTTATTTTTACTCTCTTGCCTTCCTGTATCTCAAAAACAATTTTAACTTTATTGTTTTCTTTATCTATACTGCTTATATATTCTACTTCTGCCTTATTATACCCGATTTTTTCATACATTTTTTTGATAACCCGGACATCTTCCGATAAAGTAGGATAATCTATATACTGGTTTTCTTTGGATTTTAACAATTGCTTCAATTTCTCGTCTCTGGTCCTTAAATGCCCCTTGCCGGCAAAACTTATGCTCTGGATTATAGGGCGTTCTTCAACAGTAATAATAATTATCAGCCCTTCCTTTGTATCTTGCGTATCTATCTTTATATCGCTGAAGAAACCTAAAAGATAAAGCCTTTTTAAATCGCTGTTAATAATATTATCTTTATAAGGCCCGCCTATCTTTGTTTTCATCTTTGATAAAATAGTATTAGTGCTTATCGCTTTGTTGCCTTTTATCTGTATATTCTTTACTTCTTCTGTTTTTTGCGCAGTTTCCTGCGTAGTACCCGAAGAATCCTGCGCCAAAACTACGGGCAAATTACTACAGGCCAAAAAGATTATTAATAAGATAATATTTTTTTGTAATGACATTGGTTTTAATTTTTTAGTAGTTAGATATTTAGTATATAATAACATAATCTATAACTGGGTCAACAAAATTATTTTAGTAATTTTATACATTATTTTAAGGAGCACTGTAGCGGAGGTTTTAACCTCCGGAGGAAGGAATTCTCTGTTTATTCTGTCCGGACAAGATTATCAAACCTTGTAAATTCTTTCATAAAAGCAAGCTTTAATGAACCGACAGGGCCATTACGTTGTTTGGCGATAATAATTTCCGCTATCCCCTGATTTTCAGGAGTAGGAGCATAATACTCTTCTCTTAAAATCAAGATAACAATGTCGGCGTCCTGTTCAATTGCTCCGGATTCCCTTAAATCGGAAAGCTGCGGCCTATGGTCTGTACGGGACTCTACAGCCCGTGACAACTGGCTGATAGCCAGTATCGGCACATTTAGTTCGCGCGCCAATGCTTTTAAAGAACGTGAAATTTCCGAAATCTCCTGCTGTCTGCTCTCTATGCCGCTTGAACCGCGCATCAACTGCAAATAATCTAAAATAATTAATTGAATATCATGATGCATTTTAAGCCTACGGGCTTTCGCGCGCAATTCCATTACGGAAATTGCGGGGGTATCATCAATAAATATAGGCGATTCAGAAAGTTTTCCTGCTGCCGCGGTCAAACGCGGCCAATCAGAAGTAGCAAGGAAACCTGTCCTGACTTTATGCGCATCAACTTTAGCGTGAGAACAAAGCATTCTCTGAACGAGTTGTTCTTTAGACATTTCCAGGCTAAAAACTGCCACAGGAACCTTTGCCGTTACTCCCGCGTATTCCGCGATACTTAATGCGAGAGCGGATTTTCCCATTGACGGCCTGCCCGCGACAATTATCAAATCTGAAGGCTGTAATCCCGCGGTCTGAATATCCAAATCAATAAAACCCGTGCTTATTCCTGTAACATGTGTTTTCTTCTGGTAAAGCCTGTCTATTTTTTCAATACTCTGCTTTATTATTTCTTTAAGGTGCTGATAAGTGCCCTGCCCCCTTTTCTCACTTATTTCAAATATAAGTTTTTCAGCGTAATCTACTACTTCGCTTATATTGCCTTCGCTTTCATAACAATAAGAAACAATTCTTGTGGAATTATTTATAAGGTTCCTTAATATGTTTTTTTCTTTTACTATAGACACATAGTGGTCTATATTAGCCGCTGTGGGAACCGCATTGGCTAAACTGGCCAAAAAAGCCGATCCTCCAATAGATTCAAGCTCATCTTTTCTTTTTAATTCGTTGCTAAGAGTAATTAGATCAACTGCTTTGCTGGCGTTATAAAGTTCTGTTATCGCTTCAAATATTTTTCTATGTGAATTATTATAAAATGCTGTGCTGTCGATGGATTCCACAGACACGGAAATAGCCTGTTCGTCTATTAACATAGACCCCAAAACAGCCATTTCCGCTTCTAAATTCTGAGGCGGGATTTTTGCTAAAGCAATTTCTGACATATAAAATACCGTAATTCGTAATCAGTAATCAGTAATCAGTAATTCGTAATTTGAGATTGTTGCAAAATAGTCAAAAAGTGTCATTGCGAGCGACCAAAGGGAGCGCGGCAATCTTGTCCTCTGACGGAAAAAAAGATTGCTTCGTCCCCCGACGTTACGTCGGGGTCCTCGCAAAGACACACAAAGCGCATTTCGCAACAGTCCCAAAATGGAGTTTTGCAACAGACTCAATTTAAAGAATTTATTGCGAATGCCGTATTATGTGAAACTTTATATTTACGATTTACGGATTACGGTTTACCGATTACGGTTTTTTTTACTATTTATTTTTTAACTATCCAGATTTTTACTTTTGCCATAACTTCAGGATGAAGCTTTACTGATATTTCATAAACGCCTAAAGCTTTAATGGGGGATTCAAGTAAAATAGAATTTTTATTAATCTCAAAACCTTCTTCTTTTAATACGCTCTCTATTTCCTGCGAAGTAATACTGCCGTAAAGGGTCTCGTCTTCCTGTATTAAAACCGGTATGGTTAAAGATAAATTATTTAATTTTTCTTTTATTTCCCGGGCTTCGTTCTTGATTTTCTCCGACTGTTGAAGCTTTCTTTGGCTATCTCCTTCAATTTGTTTAAGGTTAGCCGTATTAACAGGTACCGCTAACTTCTTAGGAAAAAGAAAATTACGGGCAAAACCATCTTTAACTTTAATTATACCGCCTGCTTTCCCAATTCTTTCTACATCCTGTTTTAATATAACTTTCATTTAAAAAATCCTTTTAAATTAGCTTTCAGCTATCAGCCTTCAGCTTTCAGCAAAACCTGCCGGCAGGAGCTTTTTTAGCTGAGAGCTGATTGCTAAAAGCTGACAGCTTATAAATTATATTTTTGTATACGGTAAAAGAGAAATAAATCTTGCTTTTTTTACCGCCTCTACAAGCCTTCTTTGATGCTTGGCGCAATTACCAGTGATACGGCTGGAGACAAGCTTGCCTCTTTCTCTGATAAACGATTCCAGCCTTTTAAAATCTTTATAGTCTAATGATTTTGTTTTATCCGCGCAAAACCTGCAGGTTTTTTTTCTGACAGGTAAAAATTTGACGGTTTTTTTTACCTTTTTTTCTTTATTTCTAACTCTCATTTGACTTATCCTCGCTTTCGTCTATCCATGTATTTTCTGCCGGCGCGTCATTATTAGAAACATTTTCAGCAGTAGAAGCAGATTTAGACTGGCCGGGGCCGCCTAAAAACTGAACTCTCTCAGCCCTTACTTCAATCACATTGCGTTTTTGGCCGGCATTATCCTCCCAAGAACGAGACTGAAGCCTTCCTTCAACAAAAACAGGGCTTCCTTTATGCAAATACTGGTTACAAGTTTCTGCTTGTTTATCCCAAGCGACTATAGTAACAAAACACGTCTCTTCTTTTGATTCCTGATTCCTATCTTTAAACCTTCTATTTACCGCTATCCTCATATTAATTACCGCAGTCCCCTGAGGCGTATACCTTAATTCAGGGTCTTTTGTTAAATTACCGATAAGCAACACTTTGTTGAAACTAGCCATTTTTCATCCCTCCCAGTTGTAAATCAAATCCAGTTATAAGAAACTTCATCTGCCAACTCTATCAGCAAAACCAGAACTATTTCTTATGAAGTTTCAGTGATAAGGCTCAACTAATTAAATCTATTCAACATTGGTAATAAGAACTCTTAGTATATTCTCATTAAGTTTAAATATATTATTTAACTTTGCTATCGCATCACCCCCTGATGTAAAATTTACGAGATAATATGTACCCTCATGAAATTTTTTAATCACAAAAGTCAGCTTTTTCTTTTCCGCCCAAATATTTGCTGAAGATACATTACCATCGTTTTTAACTATAGCCTCGTTAATCTGGCTTAATACTGATTTCTTGTCATTTTCAGACAAATCAGGTTTAATAATAAACATTGCTTCATATTTTCTCATTTAATTAACTCCTTTTGTTATAAATATCCATGGCCTTATCTATACCTTTGGAAATCCAGGCCTCAATACATTCCAATGCCGAATCAATTATACTATCTAATATTTTTTTCTCTTCTTTGCTAAAAACAGACAATACATATTCAGCAGGCTCTATATTTTTATCAGGCCTGCCTATGCCTATTCTCAGGCGGTTAAATGTATTGTTGTTTAAAGAACTAATTATCGACTCTATTCCACGGTGGCCAGCGGATGATCCGGATGGCCTTATTTTAATGCGGCCAAAGTCTAAATCCAAATCATCACAGATTATTAAAATATCCTGTCCATCTGCCTTATGTTTTACAACCGCCTGCTTTACCGCTATACCGGATAAATTCATGAAAGTATATGGCTTGATTAACACGGCAGATTCATTCTCAATCCTGCCCTTACCTTCAGAAAAACATAATCCAGATTCTTTTTTTAATTTTATATTCTTATTACGCGCTAACTTCTCTAATATCAAAAAACCGATATTATGCCTTGTATCAGCGTAAATCCTGCCGGGATTGCCTAACCCAATGATTAGTTTCATCTATAAATCCCCGATTCACACATATCTGGCTATGTAGGGATCCGGCCTCTGTGCCGGCCCGATAAAATTATCATACCGAATAACGGACCCCGCCAAGGCGGGGTCCCTACAACTTATGACTTCTTAGTCTCTTTTTCCTTAGGTTCTTTGGCTTTTCCTTCAGCCGCTTCGCCAATAGGCTCTTTTTTCTCTTTGATTACTTCAGGCTCTTTTTTCTCTTCACCCTCTAATTCGCCTTCAGCCGGAACCTCTTCTTTCATCGGAGCAACTACATGCATTACAACTCCATCCATTTCAGTCAAGACTTTAGTTCCCGACGGAAAAACTATGTCTTTTACATGTATGGCGTCGCCTATTTTTAAATGGCTGGCATCTACTTCAAGCTCTTCAGGAATACTGGTCGGTAAACATTCTACTTCTATTTCCCAAAGCACGTGTTCTAATGAACCACCCTCCTGCTTAACTCCAACCGGCTCACCTTTAGCAACAACCGGAACATTAACTTTAATAGCCTGTGTAAGAGATATTTCATTAAAATCAACATGAACAATATTATCATGCACGGGATCATGTTGAATCTCTTTTATCAAACATACTTTATCCTTTTCCTGTTTACCGGATTTTATTTTAAGTTTAATAAGGGCATTTTCCAGCCTGTGCTGATGTAAAAGCCTTATTAACTGCCTGCTGGGCACTTTTATCGGCTCAGATTTTTCTCCTGCTTTGTAAATTACCGCGGGGATAAAACCTGCCCGCCTTAAATCTCTAGCCTTAGCACTTCCTATTTCCTGCCTTAATTCCGCATCTAATGTTAGTTCTTCCATGATTTCCTCACTTAGATTTCTGTAATCAGTAAATCGGCTACCTATCATCAGTCAGATAATTCGTAATTTTCAAATTACTAATTACCGATTACCGATTACGAATTACGGTATTTATATTAATCAAATAACGAACTTACCGACTGTTCCCAATGAATCCTTTTAATAGCCTCGCCTAAAAGCGCGGCAACTGATAAAACCTTTATTCGGGGATGTTTCCTGTGATTGGTAACAGGTATACTATTGGTAATTACCAACTCCTCTAACTCAAGGCACTTATCCACACGTTCTATTGCTGGCCCGGATAATACTCCATGGGTAATTGCCGCTCTGATAGTTTTACATCCAGACTTTTTTAAAGCCTCAACAGCTTCGACCAAAGAACTTCCTGTAGCAATAATGTCATCTACTATAACGGCATGTTTGTTTTCTACTTCTCCTAAAATATGCATTACTTCGGTTTTCTCCGGAGAATCACGCCTTTTATCTATTATTGCCAAAGGCGCGGTAAGCCTTTTGGCGTATGCCCTTGCCATTTTAATACTGCCTACATCTGGAGAAACTACAACTATATCTTTAAGATTAAGAGATGATATATATTCCTCAAAAACTCCAGCCGCAAAAAGGTTATCTACCGGTATATCAAAAAAACCTTGAATCTGGCCCGCGTGTAAATCTAATGTCAAAACCCTGCTTGCTCCGGCAATAGTCAATAAGTTAGCCACCAGTTTGGCGGTTATAGGCACGCGCGGCTGATCTTTTCTGTCTTGCCTTGCGTATCCAAAATAAGGGACTACCGCGGTAATTCTCTGCGCGGAAGCCCGCCTTAAAGCATCTATCATAATCAAAAGTTCCATTAAGTTATCATTAACCGGCTGGCATGTGGGTTGAACCAAAAATATATCTTTACCCCTGGCGTTTTCATTTATTTTAACGCGTATTTCCCCTTCACTAAATTTACTTACAAACGCGTCCGCGAGTTCAAGTTTCAGGTAACTGCAAATTTCTTTTGTTAACTCCATATTCGCGTTACCGCTAAATATTAGTAATTTATCCATGGGCCCTCACTATTCCCCTCACTTCGTTCGTGAGATTACAGAAAACAATTTACAGAAAACAGAAAAAATTTATTTCTCTGTTTTTTGTTTTATATTTCTCGCTGGGACTCCTGCTACGGTTTTATAATCAGCTACGTTATTATTTCTAGTTACTACTGAACCTGCGCCGGTTTTAGCGCCTTTGCCTATTTTAACAGGCGCAACCAATACAGTATCTGAGCCAATAAACGCTTCGTCTTTTATTATAGTAGTATTTTTATTTTTTCCGTCAAAATTCGCGGTAACTGTGCCCGCTCCGATATTAACCCCTTGGCCTATTATGCTATCACCGATATATGAAAAATGCTTTGCCAGTGTATTCTGGCCTAATTTAGAACGCGCGATTTCTAAAAAATTGCCTACTACAACATTATTATCGAGGCGTGTGCCTTCTCTTAGGCGGGCAAACGGGCCGATACTGCATTTGTTGCCTATTTTAACATTTTTTTCAATAACTGTAAAGGGATAAATTACAGTGTCTATGCCGATTTCAACCCCATGATTTATATGCGTAGAAACAGGATCTATTATGGTTACGCCCTGTTCCATGTATTTTTTATTAATGCGCTGCCGCATAAAAGAATTTGCTTTAGCTAAATCTACCCTCGAGTTTATGCCAAGAGCTTCATTAATATCCGCAAGGTTCATATAATCAATTAAAAAACCCATTTTATAAAGTATCCCAATAACATCCGTCAGGTAATACTCTTTTTTGCGATTATCTGCCCGCACATTTTTTAATGCCCTGCTTAGTTTATCTTTATCAAAACAAACTATGCCTGTATTAATTTCTTTAATCTCTTTTTGGAATTCATTGGCGTCTTTGTCTTCTACTATAGAACAAATACTCCAATATTTATCTCTTATTATCCTGCCGTAACCGCTGGCGTCTGCCACATTGGCGGTCATTAATGTAGCAATTGATTTATTTTCAATATGCTGTTTTAATAATTTCTCTATGGTTTCTTTTTTTAATAAAGGCACATCTCCGTAAAGCACCAGCACATTACCGCTAAAACTTTTTAATAAAGACAACGCCTGTTGGACAGCGTCCGCTGTGCCGATAAGCTGTTTCTGGACAACGCTTTTTATGTTATGGCCAATAAACGGGCGGACACAAGGGCCGCCCCTGCATTGAATAAAATCTTGGACTTCCTTGTATTTATGGCCTAATACCACAATTGTCTTATATGGCTTTAAATCTTTTGCCAAATCAAAGACATAACCAATCATAGGCCTGCCGCAAACAGGATGCAGGACTTTAGGCATTTCAGATTTCATCCTCTTGCCTTTTCCAGCCGCCAAAATTATTACTGCTGTGTCTTTTTTCATGTTTATACTTTTCTTGATCAAACTACTTGAAATTCTAATTGATATTTTTTATGGCATGAGAAAGGATAAAACACTTTTCCAACCACTGAAAATATTTAGGCGATCGCTCAGCTTAAAATCATCAACCTAAACATCAACCTAAACATCAACCAATTGACAACCGATTTACACCTATACCAAAACGTAATGCAACGCCCTGCCTTCACCAGCAGCTTTTATAACTTTAAACTCTACAAGCTTAGTTAATTCTTTATGAACCGCTTGGGCAGAAATCTTAAACAAATCTTGTAAATCCTTATTAGCTACTTTACCATGAATGTTGATATATTCAACGATTTGCATCTGTTTTGGCGTAAGGGCAATTTGAACCTTTTGCCCATTTTTCTTTTTAGAGCCAACCTTCAAAACTGCTTCTTTTGCTTCTTTAACAGAATAGGACACGCCTGAAGTGAAATATTCAAGCCACTGTGTAATATCACCGTTATTTTGCTGGGCTGTTTTTAGCGCGGCATAATAAGATTGCCTATCTCTGTCATAATAATCATCCAGGGCAAAAATTCTTCTATGATCAAAACCGCTCAAATATAGAATGAGAGTAGCGAATAGCCTGGCTGTTCTACCATTTCCATCAATAAACGGGTGAATCCTTGCTATCTCATAATGAACAATGCCTGCCAAGAGAACAGAATTAATCTCCCGTGTTTTATCAAAATTAAGCCAATTTATAAATTCTTCGACAAGCCGTGAAACTTCTTCTGTTTTTGGCGGCATATATTCTACAACTTCTTTAAAAGTCGTGCCGTCAAAAATTCTTTTGCCAACAAAAACCTGTCGGTTTCTAAAAACACCTGAATCGGTAGTATTTTGCATTACATCTTTGGTTATCATCTTGTGGATATTTAACAAATCGGCTGCTTTCATCCTGCCTTTTTCTGCAAGCGTAGGAATTTTTTCTAACGCTTCTATGTAATTTAAAACTTCCTGCTTATCTTTGTTCGTGGCAATAACGTCTTTGCCATCGGCTAAAGACTCTACCTGTTCGAGGCTCAATTTATTACCCTCAATTGCGGTTGATGAATGAGTATTACGGAGTAACGCTTGCCGCCTTAATCTCGCTTCCCATTTAGGGACTAAATACGCCTGTTCAATAATCTCACGGGCGGACGAAATTGTCGTGAGGTTATTTAAAATTTTATCGGTAATCGTATATTTTGGATTAAATGGCATATTTAGTTTCTCAAAACCTCTTATATGTATAATTGTCTTTTATATTTCCCACCTAATTTTTAACGAGAGAGAACTATACCAAAGCAATGTAAACTTCTATTATTTTATTGCATCTCCATAAACTTTGATTTTTGAATTACTCCTAAGTTTGTTTAGTATATCTATTGCCTTTTTCTTTCGGAGATAATTTTCAATGCTCTTTTCAATTTCGGAAAACGGAATTTGTTCCTTATTGCGTTGTGACTCTATTTTAAAAATACAGAAACCGTAGGGGGATTTGTAAATTTGGCTTAATGCCCCCACCTCTAAATTAGATGAAACCACTTGATCAATTAAAGGAACGTTCTCTTTTATAAAGATAACGAAATCAACTTCTTTGGGAGGAAAGGCACTCACAGATGGACAGGTGCCGCCAAAACATCTACTACTAGGCCGTATTTTTATAAAACCTAAATCCCCTCCTTTCTTTGCGCTGGCCGATATTGAACGAGTTTTGGCCAATATAGAGAAATCTGCCCCTTTTAACAATTCAATATATATTTCTTTTGCCTCCTGTTCTGTTAGAACAACTATCTCAAAAATGCGCCTCTCGCCACGTGTTCTAAAAAAATTCTTGTATTCACCATAAAAAGATATTATTTCGTTTCGATCAACTTTAATATTGTTAACCAGCGTACTCGATAAAATCCTTTTTTTATCTCTTCCAGTCTTTGATTTTTTTATTGACTCGTTCTTATCCAAGCCCTGTCTTTGAGCTTCCTGAGAAAGCAACTCCTTGTCTATCAACTCCCGCAGAAAAATTTCCTTTTCTACTCTTGGAGAATCTTGATTCACAAAGGTTTCCTCGCCAACCCTTAACCTTCGCTTATACTCTTCCACTGCCTGATTCAATTCTTCTAAAGTTACATCTAGTGGATAACCCCATCCATACCACCCCCGCACTTCTATACTTCTAACACTGGTCTCTTCTGATAAATAATCGTTGATTGATTCTTCATTGAAATATTTCATTTCATCATTCAACTCTTCTAAAGTTATTTCTGTATTATTTACTCTTGCGGCAACTATGTAATCGAATTCTTTAGCATAAGAGATTCTATTGAGGCATAAGAAGTACACTAAAAAACACAACAAAACTTTTGGCAATTCAGATTTCATCCTCTTGCCTTTTCCAGCCGCCAAAATTATTACTGCTGTGTCTTTTCTCATGTTTATAGCCTTAATCTACAATCATCAACTAATTGGTAAAAGGGCTCTTTATACAAAATATCTTTCGGCCTGTTGTAATTCGTGTAGTGCCCACCTTTTCCCAAGGTATGTTCTTTAAAGCGTCTTTCGATGTTTTCGGTAACGCCGGTATAAATGGCTCCATCTTGACATTCCATCATGTATACATACCACATGGCATGCCTTTCAACGTTTAAAATGGTGAGCAAGGCCCGCCGAAAAGCGGGCCGCGTCGAACCACTGGGACGTATGGACTCGAACCATAATAGCGAGACCCAAATTCTCGTGTCCTACCATTGGACGACGTCCCAAAACTAATTTCTTGTGTTTCTAATTCTCAACTAAACTCTCATTTGCTTTTACTTTTTCCTGTTCAAAAGCTTCCAATACCCTCTTTTGCAGGTAATCTCTGAAGGACTGTGTAATAGGATGAGCTATATCTTTATGCTCTGCCTGAATATTAACTATTATTTCACCACTTAACGGTTTATCTGATTGCGGTAATTGAACCCCGCATTGATTACAATATTTACTGCGTGCTTCATTCTTAAAATTACATTTAACACACGGTTGTTTTATTTTCTTGGATGGCATCGCAATAAATAACCCGCCTGAACCTTCAATTACCTTTATATTTCTGACTACAAAAACATTGTCGAATGTCACGGTTGCGTAAGCCCTTAATTTTTTGTCTGGTGAATCTTTTAAAAATATCCTAACTTCCGTTATCTCCATAAAACAACCTCCTTATGACAGGACATTACAATGTCCGAGCAATAAAAATTCGCCAAAAACTCTTTTTCTTAAGCTTAACCGATAAATTAACTGCCTCCTTTCTTGATGAAACGATGCCAAATACTGCAGGGCCACTGCCTGACATTAAAATTGATTTAACTCCTAATTCACTAAGTTCTTCTTTAATCTGGTTTATACAAGGATATAAATTAACAGCGGCTTCTTCTAAATCATTAAACAAAGCATTATTAATCAAAAATAAGTCTTTTTTCTTTAAAGCCGAAGTTAACATTTTAACATTACAGCCCCGCATTGTCAATCTTCCAGTTTTATTTACACTGCTGTTTAATTCATCCCATTTTTTATATATCAAAGGGGTTGAAACTTTAATCCGCGGAACTGCCAGAATATGCCAGAATTTTTGTTTAGATAGCGCTTTTATTGCGGATATCTGATCTCCCCTGCCTGTGCCTATTGCAAAAGCGGTTTTATGAATAAAAAAAGGCACATCAGAACCAAGCTGTTTGGCAAAAGCTGCTAACTGGCGCTGATTAAGCTTTAACCGCCAGAGAGTATTCAAACCGGTTAAAACTGCCGCGGCATTACTTGATCCTCCACCCATGCCGCTGCCTACAGGAATAGATTTAATTATTTCTATATGTATGCCTTTATCTAAATTGAATTTGTCCTGAAGCAATTTAGCGCTTTTATAGGCAAGATTAGAACTATTATTAGGAATACCGGAATAATTACAGGCTATTTTGATTTTTTTATCCGAGAGGGATTTTAAAATTATTTTATCGTGAAGGCTGATTTTTTCAAATACTGTCTCTAATCCATGGTATCCGTCTGAACGCCTGCCTAAAACTGCAAGTTGAAGGTTTAATTTAGCATAAGAATTAATAACTAAGCCTGATTTACTTACTAACGAATTCAATTTATCACCTACGGCATAATAGACAAAACAGCATTCTCAATATCTGCGCTGGTAAGATTATACTCTTTTAAAAGTTCTCTTGGCTCTCCTGACTGGCCAAACCTATTTTTTACTCCCAAACGGCTGATTTTAACCGGGAAATTTTCAGAGACTATTTCATCAACAGCTGAAGCAAGCCCTCCTATTACTGAATGTTCTTCACAAACTACAATCCCCCTGACCTGCTGCGCGATTTCTAATATTAATTCTTGATCTAAAGGCTTTATTGTATGAACATTGATAACTTTAGACTCTACGCCTTTTTTTGCCAGGTTATTTGAAGCTATAATTGCCTCATTTACCATTGAACCACAAGCAATTATAGCGATATCTCTACCATCCCTCAAGATTTGTGCCTTACCTAATTTAAATTCGGGTTTATTTTCTATAGTTATAAATTTCGGCCTGCCCAAGCGGACATAAAAAACTCCTTTAGCCTGCGCAACTGCTTTTATAATATCTGCTGTTTGCGGCCCGTCACAAGGAACAACTATATTCATATTCGGTATAACGCGCATAAGGGCAATATCTTCAAGCGCCTGATGGCTTGCTCCATCCGGGCCTACGGTAAGCCCAGCGTGTGTCGCAACAATTTTTATATTAAAATTATTGTAAGCTACACTATTCCTTACTTGATCCCAAGCACGCCCACTCGCGAACATAGCGAAAGTAGAAACAAATACTTTTTTACCGCAGCTTGCCAATCCGACAGCAACAGTCATTAAGTTTTGTTCTGCCACTCCGACATTAAAAAATCTATTGGGAAATTCTTTAGCAAAAAGATTAGTCCGGGTAGAGCCTGATAAATCCGCGTCTAAAACAACAATATCTTTATCCTGCCTGCCTAATTCTAATAACGTCTCTCCGTAAACATCCCGCTGGTATAATTGTTCCATATACGTTTTAGTTAATTGGTGAGTTGTGAATAGTTAATTAAACACTTACGAATGAACTATTTAACTTTTTATAATTTTTATTCTAATTCTTTTAATGCTTTTTTTTCTTCTTCTTTTGTAGGAGCCCTCCCATGAAAATCAACTATATTTTCCATGAACGAAACCCCTTTACCCTTAATAGTATGAGCAATAATTATGCTTGGCTTGCCTTTAATAATCTTTGCCTGATCATAAGCCGCAAGAATTTGTTTCATATTATGCCCGTCTATTTCAATAGTATGCCAGCCAAAAGCCTGCCATTTATCTAACAGAGGCTCTAAGTTCATAATATCTTTTACTTTCCCGTCTATCTGAAATCCGTTATAATCTAAAATAGCGCATAAATTATCGCATTTATAATGGCTTGCTGCCATAGCTGCTTCCCAGATATTTCCTTCTTGTATTTCTCCGTCACCCATAAGGCAGTAAACGCGGTAATCTTTTTGATCCATCTTAGCAGCTAAACTCATGCCAACACTAACTGAAAGCCCCTGGCCTAAAGAACCAGAAGCAACTTCAACTCCGGGAGTACGCCTGTCAGGATGCCCCTGCAATAGAGAACCTAATTGCCTTAATGTCCATAATTTTTCCTGAGAAAAATAACCTGCTTCAGCCAATACCGCATACCATAATGGACAGCAATGGCCTTTAGACATATGAAATCTATCCCTATCAGGCCAATTAGGCTCTGAAGGTTTTATTCTTATTACTGAAAAATATAACGCGGTAATTAAGTCTGTGGCAGAAAGGCTTCCGCCGGGATGGCCTGAGCCGGCTTTGGCAAGCATTTGAATAATAAGCCGGCGTATATGTTTAGCTTTATTTTCTAAATCTTTAATCTGCATTTATATATACCACATATATCATAAACCTATCAGGGGATTCATGGGATTATTTAATGCTTAAATACCAGAAGGCTGACTAGGCTTTTCTAACTTTTCTATTGTCTTTTTAATCTCGTTGTTATCAGGATTTAACTCTAAAGATTTTTTCCAATTTACCAGCGCGGTATCATTGTTGCCTAACTTAAACCAGGCATCTCCCAGATGTTCATAAATTACTGGATCCTTTAATAAACCAATTGCCTGCGTTAATGTCTTTATCGCCAGATTTATATCGCCTTTTTTAAAATAAAGCCAGCCTAAACTATCTACATAAGCTCCATTATCAGGCTGA
>JBDRLG010000138.1:0-3006 GCA_043813255.1 Candidatus Omnitrophota bacterium | reverse complement strand
ATTCAATATATCTCCCAATACTTTTTGCACCCGCGCAACATCATTTTCTTCGGCCCAGACGCGCACTGATTCCGGCATTCCTCCGGTAATAAAGTACATCTTTAATTTTTCATATAATTGATTGAAGAAAATATCAGGGATCGAATCCATGCAGCCAATATTATCAATATATCGAACAAGTTTTTCTTCTTTTAATGCCCATAAAAACTCCGTAAATGTCATCGGATGTATCGATAGAAATTCAACTTTTCCAACGGGAAACGACGCTGGCTTCGAAACCCTGATCCCCAACAATGACCCTGCGCAGACAATATGATATCCCGGAGCAGTTTCACAAAAATATTTCAACGCGTTGAGCGCCGCGCTGCATTCCTGGATTTCATCAAAAATAATAAGCGTCTTTCCCTTAAAGATCGGAGCGCCGTTAATCAAAGCAAGATTTTGAATAATCCTCTGAATATCTTTAGTCGTTTCAAAATATTGTTTTAATTCGCTTTGCTCTTCAAAATTGAAATAAGCCGTATTTTCGTAATATTTTTTACCGAATTCCCTTAACAGCCACGTCTTCCCAACCTGGCGAACACCCTTTAAAATAAGAGGTTTTCGCTGTTCCGACTTCTTCCATGAAATTAATTTGTCTATTAATATTCGCCTCATAGGCCATAAGCCATGGTTTGGTTTCCGATTGACCAGAAGGTCATGGTTTGGCCTCCTTTGACCAAAGCCAAAGCCAAAGCCATAGACACCTTTTAGTTTAATTTATGTGATTAAAATCACACTTATCTAACAAAAGTATACACTAAATACCAAAAAAATACAAATCTTTTATAATCCCAATATTTCTTAGCGGTAAATGCCCTGTGGTTAGCTGTAACACCCGAAGCGGGAACTATATTGATAGGGCTTTAACCTATTAGCAAAGAATATTACGTGGCACACAAATCAAACAGGGCAGGTTTGGGCCTGCCCTATGTAATACTCAACACTGTTCGAGCAGACGTGCTGACTTGCCACGTGAGCTCGGTCGAGAACCACCATTACAACATCTCTAATTTTCTTATCCTCACGTCGTGATCGGTGAGCCTGTGGCTGTTGTCAAATAAAGCAGTCTTCATGCCTTTTAGATCAAGATCTACTCTATTAAACCTCATATCTACCGCATCAAAGCGTCTATCTACATCATCAAATCTTCTATCGTGCTCTTCAAGTTTCCTCATGATATCGCCATGCTGTTCGGTTACTATTCTCACTTCTGAGCGTAAGCCTTCAAATAATACCCCTGCATGCCTTTTGGCTTCATCGATACCGGAATCTATCTTCTGACCGACTTCCTGCCTGAAGCCATTGAACTGACTGCTTATCTCTTGCCTGAATTCCTTCAGCTCATTGCCTATGAATTCCTTGATTTCCTGAACCATTGGCTTATCCTTCTTCATTCTATTCTCCTGTGTAATTATACTACTGCTTCATTATCCAAATCAACCTATTTATTCACCTCCTTCCTGTAATATGTAGGGGAGGTTTAAACCTCCCCTACATCTACTATATAAGACACAGGAGCGTCTGGATTCTTTCAATCAATCCTTGCCTATTTCTATTTTTATAGAACGGATGGCGGGCAATTTCTTTGTTGCCTGTTTATTACAGGATTTTCATATCTTTTTTATATATTCGGGGAATAACAAAATTTTCTTTGCATCTTCCGGCATAAAAAGAAATTGTTCTACGTCGGATACTAAATTCTTAAAATTCAGGGCGGCGCATTTTCTTAAAATCCTGTCTTTAAGATCGGCCATGTCTTTTATCTTCATCTTTTTTCTTAAATATTCGATATTTGGCCGTGTCTTCCCAAAAAGGAATATAGTGTCATGAAAATCTCTGCCCATGGCCCTTTTACGCATAAAAATAGCATATATCTTTTGAGCCAAAAGTATATCCAAAGGCACAACATTAATCCTGGAAAAAACATCAAATTTGTTTATTATGACTTTATCCGGTTTATAGGAAAATTTTTGAGGCCCTACATCTACGTGAATGGATAATTTTTCCTGCTTATGCCCGGAAAGTCCGCTTTCGTAAAGCAGGCGCTTAACGCCTATATATGACCGGAATGTCCCCTTAAAAGAATTTTCAAGTTCTATATTATATCCCTCGAGCTCCAAGCGCCTTTTAACAAGCATTGATAATTTTTCAAAACTTTTTTTATCCAAACTCATGTTATCGAAATCCAGATCTTCGGAAAATCTTGTGTTTGAATGTACAATATGAATAGCGGTGCCCCCCATAAAAGACAGTTTATCTCCATAATCGGAAGCAAAAATAATCTCCAATATCTTATATTGCAGATATTCCCGCAGTAGATTTCTTTTAAACTGCCTTAAATACTGCGGATAAAATGATTCAATCTGTTTTATGTCAAGCATATCCGATAAACTCCATAAAATTCCTGATTCTTTTATTCAGGGATTTCTGCTTGAACCTGTGAAGTAAAATTTTTAATTTTTGCCTCGAAATTATATCCCTGAAAACCTTTTTATTAATGCGTAACTCGATAAAATCCTTGGCCCCTTTTATGGACGGATGTATATAAAAATAATCCAGTATTGCCTTTTCAGGGCAGGCTATTTTAAACCGCTTCTTGTCATGACCGGCTATATCATAACCAAAAAAAAGCCCTGGCTTTACGCTCCTATATAAAAATTCACCCGCAAACGTTTTGAATCTATAAGTCCTGCGCGTAGCCGCGGATGTTATACCGTATACAGCCTCCGAGATCAAGCCATAATAAGAAAGCGCGATTTCAAATGAAACATAGGACGGGCTGTATATTTTATTCGCGATTTCAAAAAGCGTGTCTTCGGTAATCTCGGCATCGGAAAATATATAGAATCCTCTGACAATTTTTTTTATATAACCTTTATCCTGCCATTCATTAAGTCTCCTTCTGTGAAAAATGCTGTCTATCGCTTTAATGTCAGTCAATGAAAAAACCGTAAAATCCTTTAA
>JBDRLG010000137.1:0-10242 GCA_043813255.1 Candidatus Omnitrophota bacterium | reverse complement strand
ATTATACCTTTGATATTGTTTTTTATCGCAGTACTCTTTAGAAAAGACAGTTATTCAAGTTTTTTTAAAGGAGTATTTATCGTAGGGCTTATTTTGATATTTGGCAGGTTTACGCCTCTGTATAAGTTGTTTTATAAATTCATTCCGGGTTTTGGCCTAATAAGGTATCCGGTAAAGTTTTTTTTCTTATTAGCGGTTTCTTTTGCTTTTTTAAGCGGGGCAGGCTGGCAGGAATATACAGAAAGGATAAAACAGCAGGACAAGAAGTTTATTAAAACGATAAAATTATTGTTTATTTTGGGGTTTATTTCTACAGTTGTATTTCTATTGTTATATTTATTTAAGACGCAGTTTTATAATCTGGCGATAAAGCATCTGAAAAACTTAGAAGATACAAACATTTTTTATAATTTAAAATATATAAGCGTATTCAGCGTGGATTTTTTTAATCTTAGGAGGATGTTAGTATTCTTTATAATAGGTTCGCTTTTTTTATTCTCCGGAGCGAGACAATTTTTTCCCGTTAATAAATATTCCCCCCACTTTGCAAAAGGGGGGAAGGGGGGGATTTTAAATCTTTCGGTAATTGGGTCAATTTTACTGGTATTTATTTTTATAGATTTATACGGTGGAAAGAATATTGAAGTTAATCCGCTTATTTCCCGAAGTATGCTGAATAAAAATACTCCGCATATAGATTTTTTAAAGAAGGATAAAAGTTTATTTAGGATTTATACTTCATTTGAGATGAATAAACTTAACGAAGCATTAAGAGGCAATACTTATGAAGAAGCATTTGCCAATTCAATAGATAATCTTTGCGCCAACCGGCTTATTGAATACGGTATTTATGATGCCAGGGGTTATTTTTCTATTCATAATAGCGATTATTCTAAATTGCTTAATGTCCCGGATACCTCGCCAATGCCTTCCAGCACTAATATTTTGAATATGCTGAATGTAAAATATATACTTACTCCTAAAGAAATACAAGATCCCCGCTGTAAGCTGGTTAATAAGACTTCCGAGTCATTTTTATATGAGAATATGGATGTTCTGCCGCGCGCTTATATTGTGCCAGAGTATATTGTTTTGAACAAGGAACTGGATATTTATAATAAATTAAAGTCAAAGGAATTTAATCCGGGTAAAGAGGTGGTTATCAGCGGTGTTGTTGGAGATGTGTCATTGCGAGGGCCACAGAGTAATGAGGCTGGGGCAAATAGCTGTTTGCCCGTGTCATTGCGAGGACCCCGACGTAACGTCGGGGGACGAAGCAATCTTGAAGAAGAATTAAGATTGCTTCGCCCCTTAGGGGCTCGCAATGACACAAAAGAATCCGAATACCTTAATATCCTGCAATATAAACCTAACGAAGTAATTATTGAAGTAAATATTAAGGATAAGCCTAAATTCGTAGTTTTAGCGGATAATTATTATCCGGGCTGGCAGGTCTTTATAGAAGGCAGAAAAGGCAAGATTTATAAAGCTAATTTTGTTTTAAGAGGGGTTTATCTGCTGCCGGGAAAACACACGATTAGGTTTGTCTATGATTCTTTAATTTTTAAACTGGGAGTGTTGATAAGTTTAGTTACAGTGATTATAATAGCAGTATGTGTTTTATATAATGTAATTTATGGTAGTCGCAAGCTTTAGCTTGCGTAATAAAACGCAGGCTGAAGCCTGCGACTACCATTTTATGCCGAAGGTAATTTCCTATGAAAACAATCGTAGTCATGCCCGCGTATAACGCGCAGAGGACTTTAAAGACAGTATTCGCGGATATCCGTAGAGATATAGTTGATGAGATAATCCTTTGCGATGATTTTTCTTCTGACCGGACGTCTATGATTGCCCGCTCTCTGGGCATTGATGTTATCCGCCACAAAAAAAATATGGGCTATGGCGCTAATCAAAAGACTCTTTATAAAGAGGCGTTAAAACGCGATGCTGATATTGTGGTAATGCTGCACGCGGATAACCAGTATGACGCCGCAAAAATTCCCCAGATGATAGCGCCGATAAAAGAAGGCAGGGCTGACTGCGTTTTGGGCTCAAGGATTTTAGGAGGCAAGGCATTAAAAGGAGGCATGCCGGTTTATAAGTATATTTCGAATAGGGTATTAACTTTTTTGCAGAATAGAGCATTAAACAGGCATCTTTCCGAATACCATACGGGGCTTAGGGCTTTCTCAAGAAAATTTTTGGAAACTGTCCCTTGGCAGGAAAATTCCAATAATTTCTTATTTGACGCCCAGATTTTAATTCAGGCGGTTGAACATGATTTTAAAATTGAGGAGATTCCTATTCCCACGCGTTATTTTCCCGAGGCTTCAGAAGTAGGGTTATTGGCCGGTATAAAATATGGCTTGGGAATTTTGAGTTGTCTGGTAAAATATATCAAGGAAAATCCGCAAGGATTTCTCCGCAGGTTCCGATGAATATGTTAAAATTGTCGTAGAGAATTTTAACATATCTTATGAATTGGAGACACTTATGTCCAAATTATGATAATTGTTATCGTCGGTAAAATGTTTCTGAGATATCAATAGCGTGTCATTACGAGGACCCCTTCGACTTCGCTCAGGGTAAACTCCGTGACGAAGCAATCTTCCGTCGTTAAGATTGCTTCCCCTGCACCGTATGGTGCAGGGTCGCAATGACACTAATTTGGACAGTAATGAATGTGAAGTATTAATAACTCTTTTGTTTCTCCTTTTAAAAAGGGGGAAAGAGGGGGATTTAAAGAGGATTTTAAGGTGAAGAAAAAAGGCATGATATTAATTCAGGTAATCATGATTATTACTTTGATGTCCGTATTTGCCATTAGCATTGTCCTTTACGGCACGCAGAGCCTTATGCTTAATATCTCTAATATTGATCAGGACAAAGCCTTGTTTATGGCGCAGGCCGGCATTATGTGGGCAATAGTGGATTATAATTTAGACGGTTTGTGGGGTTCGGCGCGAAATATCAATGTGGCAACGGGTTTATACTATCATCTGGGAACAGCCGTGAATTTCTTATGGGTAGATACCTCTAATTCCCAGAAATCGGGAAAGACACTTAAACGTATCCCGATAAAAAATATTATTAATACCACAGATTCAATTACTATAACTAATATGGTAGTGGAGTGGGATTTTGGAGGAAATATTACTGATGTAACATTGGCAGGAAGCAGTGTCTGGAGCGGCACAGCTGTGTCCCCTGCGGCTTTAGATATTACTGATACGGCTATAACAGCAGGCACTACTTATAGCGCTAATAATGACCAGCAATGGACTTTTTCTAACAATGTCCCATCCGGGACAGGATATATAAAAGTTAAATTTATTTTTAGCGACGGGTCAAGCTTCAGAATTTATATTCTAAGGAATGGTATGACTGTAGATACGTCGTTTTCCGTAACTTCAACCGGTGAAATACGCAATGGTTCAACTGTTGTTGCCAGAAGGACATTACTGGCTACGTATGACACCGGCACAAGCAATATTCCTTCATGGAATGAAATACAAAGCCATATAATACCATGAGAGAAAGATGCCGCATTTAGGCGAGGTACCAAGCAATTAGGATAAAAACTTCCCCTCCCTGGCCCTCCCCACAAGGGTGAGGGAAGATAGGGTTTAGAATTGGGGATTTTTCTGATGAAAAAAAATAATCATAAAAACAGAAGTTTTACGCTTATTGAATTAATCATGTCTGTTGTGATTATAGCAATAGTGATGATTCCTGTGGCGTTTATGTCTATGGAATATATTTATGCTATACAGCATTCCCGCCAGATCGCGGCCGCTGAAGGGCTGGCGAAGGTAGAAATGGCAAAGGTTAATAATTTGGCTTATACAGATTCGACATTGGCTGACGGCTATGATAATACTACTGCTAATTACGAAGGCTATCCTTTTAACCTGCGCAGGACAGTTAGTTATGTCAGCGGCTGGAGCAATAATTTAAAACAAGTTCAGGTAAGGGTTTATCCTTCTTTAGACGCAACGCATTTTCTGGTTAATTTGATTACCTATGTGGCAAATGTAACTTATGGCGCGGGAAGCGGAGGTACAATCCCGAGCGGAGGCATGGCTGATTCTTTGGTAGTAACTGGCGGCAGTATATCAGGTACGGCGTTACAGAATGTTACATTGCAGAATACTAGTACTAACACTATAACTATCAGTGAGGTAATAGTTACTTTTACCGGCGAAGCTGGAATCAAAGTTCAGTCTGTTATTATGAATACAATAACAAGGTGGACTGGTAATGCTAATTCTCCGCGAACAGCAATTTTAAGCCCGACATTTACGCTTTCAGCCAGCACTACTTATACCAACACTGGATTTTTTAATTTTAGTAAAAACCTTAGTACTGTTTCCGTGGTTTTTGTAATGTCAGACGGCTCGCAAACAGCGGCGTATTCATGGTGAGGGATATGAAACAGACATATTTAATTCAATTTCTCTTATTACAGAGGATGGGGTATAATTACATTTTTGGTAGTCGCAGACTTTAGTCTGCGTTTTACCAGCATTGTAAACGCAACCTAAAGGTTGCGGCTGCCGTGTTAAAATATGAATTGTGACTTAGTCCCCACAAGGGGTAGGGAAGATTGTTTTGTCATTGTGGCAGAAAATGGTGATTTCCAAATGAAAAATAAAAAAGGGTTTACTATAATTGAATTAGTTATTACAACTCTGGTTGTGGCTGTTATGGGCGCGGTCTTTGCCGGTATGATAGTTTTTTTTGTGCAGATGTTTTTATACAGCCCGCGCCAGCTGGATACGCAAAAGATCGCGCAGGAGCTGGATAAGCTGATGATAGAAGGCACGCCGAATATCAGAGGCATAAGGTATGCCAAGTCAACAGGCATAATTGACGCCTCAGCCACGCAATTCACATATACTTATGGTTGTGTTTCAGCTCCGGCAGGTTCTTCATATGATGATTTATCTGTGAGGTTTCGCTGGAACGCCGGGGATAAACATATTTACCGCAGTACTAATTCAGGAGCCGGCTGGTCAACAGAAAGCCAGATACCGGTTTTTATTACCTCAAATATTAATATTGACGGTAAAGGCAGCCCGTCAGTTATTTTTACTTATAAAAAAGCCAATGACGCGGCTTGGGTATTGGGAACAGACCCGGTAAATACCATACGCAGAGTGATTATCAGTATTACCGTTAACACCGGAAGCGGAAGTTTCACTGCTTCGCAAGGCACATTTAATTTTACTACCAGCACAGCGGTAAAGGGTTTTTAATATAGTATTTTATTTCACACGTGTCCAAATTATGATAATTGTTATCGTCGGTAAAATGCTTTTGAGATATTAATAGCGTGTCATTCAGACTGTGTCGCAATCCATATTTTAACGCGGTAGCCGCAACCTTTAGGTTGCGTTTCCGACGCTGGTAAAACGCTCCGCTTACGGAGCGGCTACCGGAAACGCAATTACGACACAGTCTGAAGGACACTAATTTGGACAGTAATGATTTTATTTGTATACTTTTTTATTTTTGATATTATAATAAGGTTATGGGAAAGTTAAATATTCAGGAAATAATCCAGAAGTTTAATATTCAGGGTATTTTCAAAAATATCATTCCTAAAAACATTTCTTTAAAACCCGCCTCTTTGCTTATCATTGACCTTAGCTCAGGTATTAAAATGATTGATGTTGAACTAAGTGGCGTTATCAGGGTTAACGCGTTAAAGGTTGTTAATCTGCCCGCGGAGAATATAGAAAAAAATATACAGGAAGCCATATTAAATTTTATTAAAGAAAATAATATTACTCATAAAAACGCGGTTTTAAGGCCGCTGTTAAAGACATTGGTCATTAAACGGCTGCAGCTGCCGGTTGTCCCTGCCGCGGAACTGCCTCAGGTGATAAAATGGCAGATTAAAGACGAAGTAAAATTTGATGTATCCAATGCTGTATTGGATTATCAGGTAATTAGGAAATCCGCCAAAGCTGACGGGACAGAAGTATTTGATATTATCTGCGCGGCGGCAGACGAGAAAGAAGTAAGCAGGCAGGTTTTAATGCTTAAACAGATTGGTTTATCCTGCGTTTCGGTTAATTTTCTTGCTTTTGGCTACGCCAAAATTATTGAGAAATTTATTGAGAAGAGCGCTGATGAAGCCATAGGCGTCCTGCATCTGGATGAGGATGTTTGCAGTATTGGTTTTTATAAAAATAATAAATTTGATTTTTACAGAGAATTGCCATTGTCTATTAATAAGATAAGGCAGGCTTTATCTTCGGAATTAGTTACGCAGGATAAGGAAATAGTCCGGCTGTCTGCTGAAGATATAGAAGATCTTCTATTTAAAAGCGGGATTCCTTTAGGGGATGCTAAATATAAAGATAAGCTTAATTCAGGGCAGATTATGGCGTTACTGCGGCCTTCTTTGGAATTATTGGTTCAGGAGATAAAACGTTCCTTTGTTTATTATGACTCCCAGTTTAAACAGGGGCAGGTCAAAAAGATGTTTGTTAATTCAAAAGCGGCCGGGATAGTAAATTTTGAGGATGTGTTAAAAAGTGAATTTTCTCTTGATACTGTAAAATTCCCTTTTATAGAGAAATTCGAATTTTCAAATAAAATAGATAAAAATGAAGTCTTGGAGAATTATGCCGCTTTAGGTATGGCAATAGACTTTGAGAATAATATTAATCTTTTGCCTAATGAATTTAAAGCGGAAAAAATAGAGATGCTGCAAAAATTTTCTTTGCGCTGGGTGGCCTTTATCGCCTGCATTTTGCTGGTTGTTTCTTTTGTCTTTGCCAAGGTTTCAACTGGAGGCTATCAAAAAAGGCTGGATAACGCGGTCTTGCATTTGAATGTCCTCTCGCAGGTGAAAGAAACAAAGCAGAAATTGGATAGTTTTAATGTTCTTATTAACGATATCAGGAATTTGGATGTGCCAGCGGGCAGCATTTTAAAAAAATTCAGCAATATTGTCCCCGCGATGTTGTATTTTGAAGCATTTGATATGGATTGCCAGGCCAAGACAGGCAAGATAATGGGGTATGTTAAAAGCTATCAAAAGAACCCGGATACAATACTGACTGGTTTTGTGGACGCGATGAATGATTCTTATATCTTTAAAGATGTAAATGTTGCTACAGTTGAAAAAACATCTATGGATAAAGAAAAAATAACCAGATTCCAGGTTACCTTTAGTTTACTATGAAAAAAATTACTAAAGAGCAGAAGAAAATAATATATATATCATTGATTTTATCGGCTTTTACGGTTTTTTTATGGATTTTTATTATTACGCCTCAAAAAAATAAGCTTGTGTCTATAAGAAACAGATTAAGCCAAGCTGAAGCGCAGATCACGGAGATTAAACAGCTTACCCAAGGCAGGGATATGGCTGTAGTCGTTACTGAATTAAATAAAAAACTTGTGGATGCGTTGGATAAATTGCCTTTCCGCCAGGAAGTGGTAATTAATTATTTGTCTGATAACGCGCGTAATTTAGGCATAGAGATAAAGAATATAAATCTTTCCGATAAGCAATCTGCCGTGAAGACAATCTCAGGCTATGCAATTTCGGAAGTGCCCATAAACATAAATTTATCCGGTGAGTATAGAGCTATAGGAGAATACCTGAATATTTTAAGAGATGATTCAGTAATATTGATTAAGATAGGAAAGATAGATATAAAGGGCAGGGGGGAAGGGTATAGTTATCTTGATATGAGTTTAGAAATCAGCGCTTATTTCGCAAAAAAGGTTTCTTAGATGGATAAAAATAAAATACAAATAGCGGTAACCGCGGTATTAGTGGTAGTTTTGATTTTAGTTTCTATTAATAGTATCCATAGAATAAAGAAAAAACTATCGCCCGCGAAATTGCCTGCGGCAGTACCTCTGGCGGTATCAGCGCCTCAACAGGCAGGCAGCGCGCCAGTAGTATCAACACAGGCAGCGCAGGATAAATACGCCGAAATTGCAAAATTGGAATGGATAAGAGACCCATTTTCAGATAAGATTTATCTTAGCACAAAAGGGGAAATTGACTTAAATCTTTCAGGAATTCTTTGGGATGAGAAGAAGCCCTCGGCTATAATCAGCGATAAAGTTGTGAATGAAGGCGATACTATAGGTAAATACACAGTGCTTAAAATAAATAAAGAAAACGTTATTTTAAATGACGGAGTTCAAAATATAGATCTTGTAATTGGCAAATAGATTAAGATTTTAAGAAAAATATCTTTCCATCCAGATCTGGTTAAAAAATTCTTCCAATTATAATATAGCAGGGTATAATATATTGTAGGAACCCCGCCAAGGCGGGGTCCATTATTATATATACTTCAATTCATAAGATATGCTGAAATTCTCTGTGATAATTTTGGTTCTTTCGTAAATATTGTGAACTTTAGCGTTCCCCCTCCCTTGTTTTGTATTTTTTATCTGCTGAGGCATTCGCGAAAAAGTTTTTCGGCGGCTGCGGAACTCGCCCGTCGGCTCTTACGAGCCAGGACGGGCTCAAACAGTCCTCGCCGAAAGATTCCGAAAAACTTTTCCGCTCATAAACCAGCCTCTTAATGCGGCTAAAGAATACAAAACAAGGGGGTAAGTGAGTTTTTTACATATCCCGTTATTTATCAAAGAGTTACCATAATTGCTCCACAATATTCACGAATGACTCGATAAATATCTGACGTCGTGAAATTTTTAATTACAAATAACCTCTAAATGGCAGCTTATTATATGTATGATAGCCGCCTCGCCTTTGGCGGGGCGTAATAAAACGCTGTGTTTACGCAGGCGGCTGCCAATTGTTGTTTTTTGAAGGGGTCTATCTTGAAATTCTTAGTAAATATGATATACTTATAATAGTTGATAAAAAAAGACCTAGTGATAAAGGCAAACTCGTCGTAAGACGGGGACGCAAAGCGACAGCTCCGACGTTTCGGTCGGAGGGCTGCGTTACCAAAAGGGACAGACAGGATAAATAAATTTACCCTTAAGGTACGCGCCTTAAGGGTTTTTTATTAGGGAAGAGAAGACAAGTTATTCCCAGTGATAAAGGCAAACTTCGAGTAATCGGAGGACGCAAAGCGACAGCCCCGACGCTTCGGTCGGGGGGCTGCGTTACCAAAAGGGAAGAGATGAATAGAGGAAGTATAAGTAATAGTATAAAAGTAATAAATACTATTAAAAAGATATTGGTTATAATAGTAATCAATTTCTTTTTATTGCATGGTTTAGCCTACGCGTTGCCTGAAGGAATGCAGGTAGAATCAGGAAATGTAAGCGTAGCACAGCCGGATGCTGCGACTTTGAATATTACCGCGGCGGACAAATCAGTAATAAATTTCAACAGTTTTAACATAGGAACAAATGAGAGAGTAAATTTCATCCAGCCCAGCGTAGAATCCAGTGTTTTAAGCAGAGTAACCGGAAGTCAAGCCAGCCAGATAAATGGGACACTAACCGCGAATGGCATATTATTTTTGACTAATCCCAATGGCATAAATTTTGGCGCGACAGCCAACGTGCAGGTGAACTCATTGATGGCTTCTACACTGGACATTACAACAAACAATTTCATCAATGGGAATTACATATTTGAAAAAGATTCAAACAAGGCGTTTGCCAGGATTTTAAATGAGGGGATGATTGAAGGAAATAACATCGCGCTGGTGGCAAGTGCGGTAGAGAACCGCGGAGTCATTTCAGCAAGAGCAGGGACAGTAACCTTGGCATCAGGAGACAAGATTACAGTGTCAGTAGATGTTCGAGGACTGATAATGGTAGAGATAAATGAACAAACTTCAGGCAAGGTTTATGATGAGAATGGCGTGGCGTTAAAAGACGCGATTAACAACAGCGGGACAGTAGAAGGCGCGACAGTATATATGAGTGCTAAAACCGCCAATGATATATTTGAAAACGCGGTAAACACAACAGGGATAGTGAAAGCAAACGGGATAACCCAAGAAAATGGAGTAATAAGAATATGGGCGAATAAGTTTATAGAAGTTTCCGGTAGTATGATAACGAACCAAAGAATAGAGATAACATCAGAAGAATTTATAAATGTCCGCGGAGATTTTAAGACAGCAGGTGATGTGGTATTCAGTGCTAATAATGGAATAAATGTTAATGGAGATATAACAGTAGAGAGAGGAAATTTAGAGTTTAAAGCAGACGCGGATAAAGACGGGATAGGAGCGTTTAAGCAGGCATCCGGCGCGTTTATCTGTACAGTAGGGA
>JBDRLG010000136.1:0-2846 GCA_043813255.1 Candidatus Omnitrophota bacterium | reverse complement strand
ATTTTTTACCGCTATAGCTGTTGAAAGATTTTCTTCAGAAATGTCAACATTGGTTGAAAGCGGAGTCCCAATTTTGTATTCTTTGGAGATAGCTGAACACAGTGTGGGAAATTTAATAGTAGCGGATATTATCAGGCAGTTAAAAGAAGAAGTCAGGGAAGGTAAGCTTTTAAGCCAGCAGATTGAAAAAAGCAAGTTCTTTGAGCCAATGGTTGTCCAGATGATAGCTGTAGGAGAAGAAATTGGGGAATTATCCCAGATGTTTAAAAAGATAAATGATTTTTATCAGGAGTATGTTGGTACATTTCTGACCCGGTTTACCGCAATGTTTGAACCGTTTATGTTGATTTTTATGGGAGCGGTTATAGGCATTATGGTAATAGGTTTATTTTTACCGATATTCCAGCTTACAAAAATTGGAGGGTAAAAATTATATTGATTTTTTTAAAAAATTATTATATTATAATATTCGTAAAGGGGGTGAGAACATAACTAATAAGTGGTGACAGGTCATGATCTGTTCGTTGTAAGTTATAAGTGAAATAAATATTTTAGAAAAGGAGAAAAAATGTCGAATAAAAAAGGTTTTACATTATTGGAATTGATAATAGTCATAATTATTATAGGTATTTTAGCAACATTAGCTGTATCACAATACTCTAGAATAATAGAAAAATCAAGAAGCGCGGAGGCAAGAGCTATTATAGGTTCAATTAGACAGCGGGCAGCAGCTATTTATTTTGAGAATGCTAATAATTGTACCACTTGTACTGATATTAATTTAGGTATAGGTATTGCTGCAGCGGTTAAAGGTGGAGATTACCCTGGGCCTGTAGCGGCTAATTGTTTTACTAGCCAGTATTTTTGGTATAAGGCTACTGCCGGGGCAAACGGTGTTGTTATTAAAGCCACTAGATGTGCTACCGGTGGCAAAACTCCCGACGGAGATGCTTCTGATACAGTTCAACTTACATCAGATTTTACACCAGCAGGTGGTGAAACATGGTTAATGACAGGGAGATATTTATAATATTATAATATTAATCATTGCTGAGGCATAAATTAATTTTTGATATGAAACATAAAGACAGTGCGTTTACTTTATTAGAGATAATAGTTGTTGTGGTTATACTCGGTATCTTGGCAACTCTGAGTGTCTCTCAATATACAGGTGCCAGAGAACGCGCTTTAGACCGGGAGGCTCAAGCGAATTTAAGGCTTATACTTGCGGCTGAACGCACTTACAGGATGGAGAATGCTTCCAATAGTTATAGTGCTAATGCTAATATAGCAGGTATTAATAGGTGGTTAAAGTTATTGTTACCTCGTGCTAGTTCTCAATGGGATTATTTTACAAGGACGTATAGTGGAGATACTGATTTTTGCGCTGAGGCTGTAAGAAGAAACGCAGGGGAAAGGCCGTGGAGGATTAGAGCTCCCAGCGCAGATGAGGGACGAAGTCTTGATCCACAACCGGAAGAAGGAGTACATTGTCCTTAGTAGGGAATTTTTAAAATACAGTGAATGGATAGGATAAATAGGCTTAAGGGGGGGTACTTTTAAAATAATTTTTAATGGGATCCCCCTTTTAATATTAATATGAAAAGAAATCAGGGCGTATCTTTAATTGAAATTTTGGTATCATGTGTTATTATCGCTTTACTTGTCGGCGGTTTGGGCTCTATTTTTGTGGCTGGTTCAAGATGGATAACGGGTATACATTCTCAGTCCGCGGCTGAAGAAGTAGGCAAATTGTTTCTAGACCCTATGCAAATGCATGTCAGGCAAAGTGACTGGAATACGGCTGGTGTTAATGCTTTAGCTTTGGGTATCTCTCATTGCGATACAGACGGTACTGCTCCGCAGAATCCTTTATGCCAAGGAGCAGTGCCTATTATAAACAATGCTAGAAGGCAAGTTGGGAAAATTGATTATAATGTAGAGTATAATATTCAGAATTCAAGTTTAAATAATAATGTGCGTAGAGTCAGAGCTATTATTCGTTGGCAAGAGCAAGAGGTTTTATAATAGCAAATAAAAGATGAAAAATAAATTTAAAGGCATGACTTTAGTAGAATTATTAGTAGGGTTAGTATTGTTATCTATTATTGTTTTAGGCCTTTCTCAAATAGATCTTTTTTCCCGGACACAGGTTTTAAGGACGGACAGGCAGGCTGTTTTACAGAATGAATTAGGCTTAATTTTAAGCCATATGGATAAAACAGGAATGCGGGTTGTCGGCAATGAAGTTATATATGGTAGCGATACCACGGTAAGGTCCCAGAGTATTGGTGGTTTAAATCAGTTGGATTTTTATGTGGATGCTGACAATAACAACACGGGCAATAGGGATGGCCTTAGCCAGCGGCCGGCAATTAATAATCCTAATAGTTCTGATGATCATTGGGTAAGTTACCAATTAGTACTTGCTAATAATAATTTACAGTATTGTGGCCGTTGTCGAAATATCAATAATTGTAATAATTGTATGGCTGGGTTGGAAGTATTAGGTACTCATATAGTCACTGCTAGGTATCAAATTGTTAAACCTGTAAATGTACAATCAGAATTAGCGGATAATTATATCTATGTTGAAATGACTGCCTGTTGGAATCCCACTGGTAATCCAGACCCCTGTGGGACGACCACTCTTAATCCGCAAGTGACTATGCATACAGTTATTAATCTTCCCATGGTAAGCGCCCATTAATTTTTCTCCCGCCTATTTACCAAAAAATATAATAGTGTTATAATAAATGAAATTAAAGTTTTAGGGGCAGTAGCTCAGTTGGGAGAGCGTCGCGTTCGCATCGCGAAGGCCGTGGGTCCGAATCCCATCTGCTCCA
>JBDRLG010000135.1:0-8329 GCA_043813255.1 Candidatus Omnitrophota bacterium | reverse complement strand
TGGGAAAGTATTTTATACTTTTCTATACCGCAAGAAATTTCATTTATTAATTTTACCGCGTATTCAGAAGATTTTTCAACTGTCTCAAAATCCACTCCTCTTTCAAACCTGTATGAAGAATCTGTTTGAAGCCCTAATTTCTGCCTTGAGCGGCGGATAATAAGCGGATCAAATACCGCGGCCTCTAAAAGTATATTTTTAGTTTCCGGGCCGACTTCAGTTTCTTTACCTCCCATTATCCCAGCTATAGCCACTGCCTTAGCAGGGCCTTTGTTTGCTCCGGCGGCAATAACTAACACATCCGCATCTAATTCTCTTTCAACACCGTCTATAGTTATTATTTTTTCCCCTTTAACTGCTCTCCTTATACTGATATTTAACTGATCAGAAAAATCTTTTAACGATACCACTCTTAATAGCTTATCCAAATCAAAAGCATGCAAAGGTTCTCCGAAAGTAAATAAAATATAATTAGTAATATCTACCACATTATTAATACTGCGGCAGCCAATGAGCTCAAGCCTTTTGCTCAGCCAATCAGGAGACGGGCTTACTTGCGTATTTTTAATTATTCTTGCGGTATATAAAGGGCAATCCCTTTTATCTTCAACTTCTATTTTTAATGTCTTAGCGGGTAGCGGGTAGCGGATAGCGGATAGTTTAATTTCTTTATTTCTCCTATACGCTATACGCTCTACGATATACGCTGAATTAGTAATCGCGGCAATTTCTCTGGCCACGCCGAGGACGCTCAACCAATCAGGACGGTTGGAAGTAATTTCAATTTCAAAAACATAATCCTTACCTTTTTCTTCCAGTGATTTCACCTCTAAACCGGCCATAGTCAGCTTATCAGCGAGCTGCCCAGGAGTAATTTTGATATCAACAAATTCTTTTAACCAATTATAAGTTACTTTCACCCTATTAGAAACCTCCCCTTTTCCCTATTATAAACTTGTGATTCTTGCTTATCGTGTTAAATCGCGCTAAAAAGTTTCTAATAGGGTTCATAATCTTTCCCGTTAAAACTGTTTTAAAAACCTTAAATCGTTTTCATAAAATAATCTTATATCATCAATCCCGTATTTAAGCATAGCAATTCTCTCTATCCCCATGCCAAAAGCAAAACCAGTATACTTTCTGGGATCATATCCGACATGTTTAAAAACATTTGGATGTATCATACCTGAACCTAAAACTTCAAGCCATCCTTTTCTACCGCATACTGAACAGCCTTTCCCCTTACAAATAATACAAGAAATATCTACTTCCGCTGAAGGTTCGGTAAAAGGAAAGAAATGCGGCCTAAAACGCATTTTAATATCTTTACCAAATACGGATTTCGCGAAGACCTCTAGAGTCCCTTTTAAATCAGAGAACTTAATATTCTTATCAACAAGAAAACCCTCTATTTGATGAAACATAAATAAATGGCTGGCATCGACCGCGTCTGGCCGGTATACTTTTCCCGGAGCAATTACCGCTAAAGGGGGTTTACGTCCTTTCATCACCCTGACTTGCACAGGAGAAGTATGGCTGCGTAATAATAGTCGATAGTCCATAGTCGATAGTCCATAGTCTTTCGTTTTTTTCTGTGGACGATGGTCTATGGACTGTGGACTTTTTATATAGAAAGTATCAAACGTATCTCTTGAAGGATGTTCAAGCGGAATATTTAACCCTGTAAAATTATTTTCTTCTGTTTCTATCTCCGGGCCTTCCACAATAGAAAACCCCATTTTCATAAATATAGAGCCGATCTCATCTATAACCTGGGTAATTGGATGCAACCGCCCTAAATCTCGAGATATGCCAGGAAGCCCCATATCAAAAACAATTGAACTGCCGCTTTTTTCATCCTGCTGCCCGGAAAAAGATTTCTGTTTTTCTTCTACGAAAACAGCTATTTTATTTTTTAACGCGTTTGCCTTCTGGCCAAAGGCCGCCCTTTCTTCTTTAGGCAAAGAAGGAATCCTGCCGGTTAATTCCGCTATAACCCCTTTTCTACCAAGGTATCTCAAGCGAAATTCTTCGAGCGCTAAAACAGAATTTATAGTGGCTGCTTCGGAATCAATCTGCGCTTCAATTGAATCAATATTAATACCAGACATAATACCCCCGATAATATAAATACTATTTTCTTTTTAAGAGGATCAATTTCATGCCGAACTATCCTGCCGTTACTAAGCTTACGTATTGATATCGCGTGTATATCTAAGTCGCCTCCATGATCAAGGCAGCTGCGATGAAAAATGCCTTCTATCTCTAATTCAGCCCCTATTGACTTATACCCACCCGTATAAAGGATATCTTGTTTATTTAATAATAGCTTACCCGCCCAAATACCCAAAGCATTTTTTCCATCACTTAAATTTACCCAAGCATGATCGCCTCTATCCATAATATCTCCGATTACTTCTCCGGAATATACTATTTTTTTTCCGTCATATTCTTTAGTATTATTAATTAGTTCTTCACTTGATACCGTTTGAGCATAACAAATAGAAATCAATAAAAAAAACAAACTGTAAACCGTAAACTGTAAACTGTAAACTATTTTTCTATTCATTTCCCTTTAAACAAAGCTATAAAGAAACCAATTAAAGTAAATACAGCCATAAATTCCAACCTACCGACCCACATTTGAAAAAGATATATTACTTTTAATGCCACGGGCATCCCGGCGTTAGTTATGCCACAGGACAATCCTACGTTAGCAGAAGCGGATGTTGATTCAAACAAAGAATCTAAAAAAGGATAACCAAACCACATTCCTGCAATAGTCCCTATCGCAAATAAAATAAAATACGCGATTGTAATTAAAAATACAGACCGAACCTGTTTATCTTCAAGAAAGATTTCTTTAATATGGTGATATTTCTGAACCACCACAGCTTTTTCAGGAAGAATTATCTTTTTAATATCTTCAATAAAAGTTTTAAATATAATTCCAATGCGCAGCATTTTAATCCCGCCAGTTGTCGCACAAGTACTCCCACCTAACGCCATCGCGCAGATTATACCAACCATAGCTAAATTTCCCCATTCTTCAATAAATTGCCGGGCATATATGGTTGCATAACCTGTCCCTGAATGCGCAGAGATCAAATGATAAAACCCCTTGCGGAATAAAACTACGGCTTTAGGATACACACCTAATTGATTCAACCCTATAGCTGTAATAAAAAAAATAACCATTATGCTAATAAACAGCGTAACGGTTTCAATATTTTTAAGTATTTCCCGCCGATTACCCATCCAAAGATGATAATGTAATTTGAAATTTATTGCCCCCAACACCATTAACACTATTGTAATAAGTTCATATAAAAAACTATGGTAATATAAAATATTCTGAGAATGAGGAGCAAATCCTCCTGTATCAAAAGCAGCCATAAATATACATATCCCGTTAAAAAAAGCATTTAAAGGCTTCATGCCATTAAATAAACCTACAATACTTAAAGCTAAAGTCCCCAGAATTAAATAAACAATGCTTACTAACCAGATAAACCTCGCGGTGTTTATAACATTTGGCAGGACTTTTTCATCCCGAGCTTCTCCTACATACATCTTAAACGCACCGGAAAAACCTTTGACGAAAACAGAAAGAGCAATAATCGCAATGCCCTGTCCGTCGATAAACATAATAAAATGCCGCCAGAAATTATGCGTATAAGATAAGTGGTCTAAATTCTGTACTAAAGTTAGCCCTGTAGTAGCAAATCCAGACATCGAATCAAAACAAGCATCTAAATAAGAATTCCAGTGGCCGCTTAAAAAAAGAGGTATTGCGCCCAAAACAGTTGCTATCAACCAAGACAAAGAAACGACTACCATCCCCTGCATCCAGTTAAGGTCTTTATCGGTTTTAAAAATGTTTGTAAGGCTGATACCTATTATAAAAGTAACCGCCGTGCTTATCAAAAAATCCAGCGTGGGATTTATTTCATAAAAAATAAGGCCTATGACAATGGGAACAATCATCATAAGGCCTAAACCAATAATAATTTTGCCTAAATAAAAACTAATTACTTTTATATCTTCTAATTGCGGCCTAAGTATCATCTCTAATAAGTTCTTTTGCTCATCCAAGAAAATTTACCTTTGGTAAATAATTTTTTACTTCTAGTAAAATTTTCAGTGGTGTAGGAAAGTATTTTATACTTTCCTACACCGTTAAAAAAATACGCGCGGGCAACCTCAGCTAACTTAAGATAAGACACAATAAAAACGCAGACAACATTATTATTAAAGTAAAAGCTATTTCAACGCCTATGCCAAATAATGGGTTTAAAAATGATTTCGTGGTCATCTTATAGTTTGCCTACAAGCACATTCAACAACTGCGGCTCATTACCGATTAGGGTAAGGGATATGATATCATCTCCTGATTCAAGAACAGTATTACCTTTAGGGACTATTACTTCTTCGCCCCTTACTATAGACACTAATACCGAATCCGCCGGTAATTTAATCTCCTGTACCTTCTTATTAATTACAGGCGAATCTTCCGGTAAATCTACGCGCACAATAGAAAGCTTCCCGCGCTTAAAACTCATCAGATTCACAAAATCGGAGAAAGAAACTTCTTCTTCTATTATCTTAGCAATAATTTTAGTAGAATCTATTGGGACATCTATGCCTAACTCAGAAAAAGTATGCTCATTATCAGGATTATTAACTCTGGCAACTGTCCTATGGACATTAAATTTTTCTTTGGCTAACTGGCAAATAATCAAATTATCTTCATCTTCGCCGGTAACCGCCGCCAAAACATCAGAGCGCATTACCTCAGCCTCTTCTAATATCCGGGGGTCACAACCATCGCCATGAATAACTAAAGCATCTAATTGTTTAGCTATTTCCTCACATACTGTTTTATCTTTATCTATTATGCTTACAGTATGCTTATTCAATAGCATACGTTTTGCCAAAAAATATCCTACTTTACCCGCCCCGACAATTACTAAATACATTATTTTAACCCAAACCTTTCTTTAACATCCGGCAAGTTTACTACTTTAACAATCCCCATTAAAATATCTTTTTCTCTCAGGACTGTATCTGGTTCAGGAATAATAACTTCGTGCAGCCTTCTTATCGCGGCAACTAAGAATTCACGAGGGACATTGATATCTTTAATAGTCTTGCCTCTAAGGCTGTCTTTAACCTCTATTTCAATAACCCCTAAATCTTTTGTTTCAATAAGATAGCTTGAAAAACGGCTTTCAATAACCTTGTCGCGTATCATCGCGGCAAAAAGTATTGTCCCGCTGATAATATCCAATCCCAAAGAAGAATATATATGGGCCCTTTGAGGGTCATAAACTCTGGCAATTACTTTAGGAATATTATATATTTTTTTAGCTACTTGAGCGGAAATTAAATTAGTGTTATCCCCGTTGGTAACACTGCAAAAAACATCCGCTTTTTCAGCGCCCGCCTGTCGAAGTAAATTAAGGTCAAACCCGTTGCCTACTAATGTTACTCCGTTAAATATCTTCCCAAGACGGTCAAAAGAAGCTTGATTCTTATCAATAATAACAACGTCATGGCCTTCATTAGATAACAGTTTTGCAAGCTCTGCACCAACTCTGCCACAACCAACAATTATAATAAGCATTGCCCCTCGCTCCTTTCAGTCGCTCGAGAGCTTATCTTTTAGCAATCTCTATTAATTTATTAAAGGCCTTAGTATCATTAACAGCCAAATCCGCTAAAACTTTACGGTCTAAATTAACATTCGCTTTTTTAAGCCCTTTCATAAACAAGCTGTATGTAATTCCAGAAGTCCTGCAAGCGGCATTAATACGAATAATCCATAACCTGCGGAAATCTCTTTTCTTTACAAGCCTGTCCCGATAGGCATAAACCATGGCTTTCTTTAACGTACGCCGTGCCTGTTGGAACTGTTTGCTCCGGTCACCCCAGTAACCTTTAGCTTTCTTTAAAACTCTCTTTTTTCTTTTCTTTGTCGCAACACTATGTTTAATCTTTACCATTTTTCTTTCCTCACATTTGTTCGTTAGAAGAAACCAGATTACAGAGAACACCTGCCTGCCGCCAGACAAGAATTACAGAAAAAGATTTTTCTAGTTTCAATACTCTGGTTTCTGGTTACTATCCATACGGCAACATTCTTTTTATGTATTTTATTTCTCTACTACCCTCGATCATATCTGCTTTTCTCAATTTCCTTATTTGTTTGGTCTTCTTGTTAGTCGCGAGATGGCTTTTCCCGCCAGGATGATATCTCACTTTCCCTTTTTTACTCAATTTGAAACGTTTTGCTACCCCTTTTTTTGTTTTTAGTTTAGGCATCTCTTTTATAACAGCTAATCGGCGTAAATGAACATAGCATTTACGCAAGACCCTGTTTTATTTGTGTGAATTAAAACTCAACATTATTAAAATTGAACTCTAATTTGGATGTTATCCTAATTATTACTGCCAAAATTTACTTAGGAGATAATACCAGTGACATAACTCGTCCTTCCAAAGCTGGTTCTTTTTCAACTTGGGCGTCATTCTTCGTATCAGCGATAAACCGGTCTAAAATCCTCCTGCCTAAATCCATATGCTCCATTTGCCTTCCTCTAAAGAAAAGATTTACTTTAACTTTATCGTTTTTTTGTAAAAAGATAACCGCGTGCCTAAGCTTTACTTGATAATCATGATCATCGATATTCGGCTTAAGCCTGATTTCTTTAAGCCGGGATTGCTTCTGATGTTTCTTGGCTTCGCGCTCTTTCTTTTCCTGATCATATTTAAACTTGCTGAAATCTATTATCCGGCATACCGGAGGGTTAGCGTTAGAGGCAACCTCTATTAAATCCAGCTCATACTGATCTGCCATTTCAAGAGCACGCTGAATAGTTACTACTCCCAACTGGCTTCCATCCGGCCCAATAACACGAACTTCCGGAGCACGTATTTTTTCATTAATTCGAATATAGGTTTTAATTTCTACCACCTCCTGTTTTTTATTATTCTTTTCTTATTATATTATTATATCCTTTAAAAAAAATAATGCTATAAAGAATTTCGGCTTTTATTCCGTCCTTTTTTCTATTTCTTTTTTTATTTTTAGGATAAAATCGGCAATTCCGCTGGATCCTTTATCTCCTTCGCCTTTTTTTCTAATAGATACTTTCTGAAGCTCAACTTCCCTTTTGCCAATTATTACCGCGTAAGGAATCTTTTCAACTTCAGATCCTCTTATTCTTTTGTTCAAAGTTTCATTCCCATTATCTAATTTTACGCGAATAGAAGCGGATTCCAACTCTTTCTTAACCTTTAACGCATAATCATTAAATTCCGCTGCTATAGGGATAATTACAACCTGAACCGGAGCAAGCCATAAGGGCAGCATGCCCGCGTAATGCTCTATTAATGCCCCTATAAAACGCTCTATACTGCCCAATAATACTCTATGCAGCATTATAGGCTGTTTTTGCCTGCCATCATTATCTACATAAGAAAGATTAAATCTCTTGGGCAATGCAAAATCACATTGAATTGTCGCGCATTGCCATTGCCTTTTTAACGCGTCTTTTAATTTTATATCTATCTTTGGGCCATAAAAAGCTCCATCACCTTGGTTTATTCCATATGAAAGCCCCTTTTCCTGTAAAGATTCTTCTAAACTTCTAGTAGCAAGCTCCCAGTCTTCTTCAGAACCAATGTATTTTTCCGGACGGGTAGATAACTCAATACCTACTTCTTTAAACCCAAAATCTTTCATGGCATCAAAAACAAAATCTATTATTGCTTTTATCTCCGGCTTTAATTGTTCCGGCAAACAAAATATATGCGCGTCATCCTGAGTAAAGCCGCGGACCCGCAATAAACCATGTAAAACCCCTGCTTTTTCATGACGGTATACCGTCCCCAATTCAAAATATCTCAAAGGTAAATCCCTATAACTCCTAATCTTAGACTTATAAATAAGTATATGCCCGGGGCAATTCATAGGCTTTATTACAAATTCTTTATCCTCAATTTTAAATGTATACATATTCTCTTTGTAATAATCATAATGCCCAGATGTATGCCACAATTCAGACTGCATTACATGAGGAGTAATGACCATTTGATACCCTCTTTTCAAATGTTCATCCTTCTCATAATCTTCTATAATCCTTCTTAATACCGCCCCCTTAGGATGATAAAAAACCAATCCCGCGCCGGCTTGCTGATGATATATATCAAAGATCTCTAATTGCGGACCCAATTTTCTATGATCTCTTGCTTTGGCTTCTTCTAAATTTTTAAGATGCGCCTCTAATTCCGGCTTAGTCTCAAAAGCCGTGCCATAAATTCTCTG
>JBDRLG010000134.1:0-4215 GCA_043813255.1 Candidatus Omnitrophota bacterium | reverse complement strand
ACACAATCTATATTTTAACGCGGTAGCCGCAACCTTTAGGTTGCGTTTCCGACGCTGGTAAAACGCTCCGCTTACGGAGCGGCTACCAAAAATGCAATTACGACACAGTCTGTTGATCGGACAATCCAGACGTATGGATTCCCGATTAAAACATTCGGGAATGACAAAATATATTACCAAGCGCGATTTTCATTCTCATTGGTGCCCTTACTTTTCTTAAAGGCATGAAGGTTTCATAATCAAATCTTTTTTATAAAATATTTCATACTGTTAGCTAACAGTTTATCATTGATTTTTGGGAAAGAAAAGCCGATTTTTTGCAAAATACGGCATGTATAGTCTGACTTCAACTTGTTATTAAAATCAATAGACAAAATATTCTGTTTTAATATTATTTTTTGAATCGGCGTAAGCTCATCTAAATTAAATTTCGCCAGAGAAATTACTTTTGGCTTTTTAAAATTCGCTATTCTCGCGCCTACGGAAATTATATTCTTTATCGGGACTTGCTGGCCTGAAAACAAATGGTAATTCTTATTTCTTTCTGCCGTATTAGAAGATATCAAATAAATCGCTTTAGCAACAGAATCAACAGGGTTTAACCTGGCGGAAAACCTTAAAACCGGCAAAGAATCAAGTATCTCCAGATGGCATAAGTATAACAATTGATAAATATTCTTAAATTCCAGTATTCTTCCTGTACGGGAATGCCCTGTAATTATAGGCGGCCTGTAAATATCTATCCATAATTTCAGCCTTCTGTATTTATTTACAACTTTTTCCGCTTCAAATTTTGACTGCTGATAAGTAGTAGGAAAATGCTGTCCGACATTAAGATCGTCTTCTTTAAAAATACCTTTGTAATCGCCGTAAATATACGCTGTGCTGATATGGTTTACTTTTAAAAGCCTGCCTTTTTTCTTCCATTCAAGCGCCAAATCTAAAACATTCTTTGTCCCCAGAACATTTACCTGCCTGATTTTATCAAGCGGCCAGTTCAAATTGGTAACTGCCGCGCAATGGAAGGTTTCATCTATCTGGCCTGCCAATAATTTCCTGTTTTTTCTATTCAGCCCTAAATAAGGCTTTGTTATTTCCGCCTCTAAGATAACCAAATTGTCCTGATGGAACTTCAATATCCTTCTGTCCCAAAAATTTAAGACCCTGAATATCCTTTTTTCAGCGCTTTCTTTATTATTACTGCGTGAGGTAACATATACTTTATGCCCTGCTTGTAAGAAAATCCTTAATAAGTACGACCCAAGCAACCCGGTTGCTCCAGTCAAAAAGAAAGTTTTTTTGTTATGCATTTTTACCCAAGTTGAGAGAAAACAGTGCTGCAATTATTCCCGCCAAAAGCAAACCCGTTATTCAAAACAATTTTAACTTTTACTTTTCTCGCTGTATTAGGCACACAGTCAATATCACATTCGGGGTCGGGAGTTTCAAAATTAATCGTAGGAGCAATTATGCCTTCTTTTATAGTCAGACAGCAATTAATTGCTTCTATACTGGCAGCCGCCCCCATACAATGCCCAAGCATTGATTTAATCGAATTCACGGGTATCTTTCTTGAGTTGAAAACTTCATTTATCGCCGCAGATTCCTCTTTATCATTTTGATGTGTCCCTGTGCCATGAGCGCTGATATAATCCACATCCTGTATTGTTATATTAGAATTTTTTAAAGCCTTCTGCATTACCTTTTTTAACCCCTCTTTTTTAGGAATAGAAATATGAAAAGCATCGCAGGAAAGCCCATAACCTAAAACTTCCGCGTAAATAGGCGCGTTCCTCTTCTGAGCTCTCTCCAAAGATTCAAGTATAAGTATCCCTGAGCCTTCTCCTAAAAGCATGCCTTTACGGTTCTTGTCAAATGGCGAACAGATATCAACAGCCATAGCATAAAGCCTTTGAAATCCCTGATAAGCAATTCTGGATAAAGCCTCAGCTCCTCCAACTATCGCTAAATCGGTTTCTCCTTTTTTTATTAAATCATATCCATATCCAATACTGTAATTGCCCGCGGCACAGGCATTGGGGATAAGCATATTTGTGCCTTTTATTTTAAAAAAATACCCCACATTTCTTGAAATGGAAGGAGAAAAAATATTAAGCAGGAATTTCTTAGTTAAACTGTCATACTCTTTATTTAAAAGCATCATTGATGACATATCTATTAAATTCCCTTCAGGTATAGTAACCCCAATAATAACCGCTAATTCCTTATTACGTAACTCGTGTTTAACTATACCCGCGTCTTCTAAAGCAAGATTTGCCGCGGCTATAGCAAAACAAGATGCCCTGCCCATAAACTTCACCAGCTTAGCCGGCATGAAATCAGCGGGATTAAAATTTTTAATTTCTCCGCCATTATGCCGGTTAAAACCCGCGGTATCAAATAAATCTACTTCGCTAATACCTGACTTTCCCGCAAGCAGGTTTTTCCAAAAGGCTTCTTTACCAATGCCTATTGAAGAAACAACTCCCAATCCTGTAACAACCACTCTTTTATTCATCTTTAGGTTTTACTCCAAACCCGATTTGGGCTTCTACCACGATTTCATCTTTTACTCTCGCCGTTACTCTGACTATTCCGCCTCTGTCTAATACTTTTTCTTTAGCCGCTTCCAATATTAATTGATCCCCGGGGAAAACCGGCTTTTTATATTTAATTTCTACTTTGCCTAAAAAATAGTCCGGATGTTTATCTGCTATTTCAGGTTTTAATACCGCGAACAAAATAATACTTGCCTGTGCCATAGCCTCAAGCATGATAACTCCGGGCATAACAGGATTACCCGGAAAATGCCCGCTGAAGAAATAATCATTTATAGTTACATTTTTTAAACAAGTCACAACGCCTTGAGCTTCATCAATCCCAACCACTCTATCAATAAATAAAAACGGGTATCTTTGCGGTAGAATTTGCTGAATCTTATTTATATCCCAAATAGTATCCATTTTACTTATCAAAAAGTTTTTCTAAAATTTCATAAACTTTTTCCAAAGAAGTCACACCAGCTATCTCCTGTTCCGGCACTACTACCCTGTATTTTTTTTCAATACTCGCGACAATCTCTAAAGCCATCATGCTGTCTACGCCTAAATCCTCAACAAACCGCGCGTTCTCCTTTAAATCAGCAATAGGTATTTCTGTAATATTTGAAACAATTTTTTTTACTTCCTTTTTAATCTGTTCAAAATCCTGTTTAGCCACTTCTTTTCTCCTCTCTTGTTGTTATACCTTTAAGCTGCCAGCCCGCCGTCGATCTTTATGCTTTCCGCTGTGATATATTTTGCCTTATCAGAAGCGATAAAAACACATAAATCCGCTACTTCTTGTGCCTGGCCCATTCTTTTTAACGGAATATTTTTTATAATCTCATCTCTATGCTCCGCTTTTAACACTTTAACCATATCAGTTTCTATAAAACCGGGGCAAACCGCGTTAACCCTTATACCATAACCAGCCACCTCTTTAGCCAATGATTTGGTAAAACCAATGATTCCTGCTTTAGACGCGCTATAATTTACCTGCCGCGGCAGGCCGATTATTCCACTGACTGAACTCATATTTATAATACATCCGCTTTTCTGTTTTAAAAATCCGGTAATTACAGCTCTGGACATATTAAATACTCCGCTTAAGTTAGTATCTATCACCTCTTTCCAGTCTTCCGGAGCCATCATAAATAAAGCCTTGTCTCTTGTAATACCCGCGTTGTTAATCAAGACATCAAGCCTGCCGAATTTTTCTATAGTTTTTCCCACCACCTGCCTGCATTGCTCATAATCTTTTACATCCGCCTGCAAACTCAAATATTCAACATTTAATTTACTTAATTCAACTTCTAAATCTTCTGCCTCTTTTTTGCTTTTGCTGTAAGTAAAGGCCACATTCGCGCCTGCTTTGGCAAAAGCGGCACAACAAGCCCTGCCTATTCCTCTTGATCCACCGGTTATTATAACTGTCTTTTTATCCAAGCCGTCCATAATAATTTAAAAGGCAAAATGTAAAATAATACTGTTGAAAAAATACCATCTTTTGTCATCCCCGAATGTTTTAATCGGGGATGAGTCTGTTGCAAAATACCTCAAATTTGTCATTCTGCGGCTCGCCTCGCGGCGAAGCCGAGGGCTTGACCGCAGAATCTATAAAAATTTTATCGTCGATAATAGATCCTGCGCTTTCGCGCAGGATGACAGAAATAGA